>NZ_JBEZMS010000012.1:114334-165987 GCF_040652815.1 Micromonospora sp. NPDC048169 | reverse complement strand
CACCCGCTTCGACAAACTCGCCGTGCGCTACGCGGCCACCGTGCACGTCGCCGCCATCAACGAATGGCTGTGACCGACTTCGACACAGGCCCTAGCACATCGGCAGGCCGCTCGGGGGTTGTCCACAGGGCGCGAAGGGCGGCACGGCTGCGGCTGTCCACAGGGGTATCGATCTCCACCCGTGCGCCGCCACGCTCGTCCCATGCCACCTCAACCTCATCGACCGCCGGAGCTGGCCTGGCAGGTCTTCCGGGGCTCGGAAGCGATCCGGCGCGGGCTGCTGTCCCGGCACCACCTGCGGGGCGCGTCCTGGATCCGGCTCCGGCAGGACGTGTACGCCGACGCGCGGCTCGACCGCGACCACGCGCTGGCCTGCCGCGCCGCGCTGATGCGCATGCCGCCGGGCGCGGTGGTCGCCGGCCCTTCGGCGGCCTACCTGCACGGGGTCGAGCACGCCGCCGGCCTCACCGACGACGTGCACGTCCTGCTGCCGGCCACGGTCCGGGCCGACTCCCAGCCGGGTGTCCGGGTGCACCACGCCCCGATGTCGAGCACACGCAGCGGCCTCCTGGTCCCGGTCGGCGGCGCGGCACCCGCGCGAACGAGCCCATCCGTCGGCACGGGGTCGCCCGCCGCATCGAACCCCTTCGCAGAGTCGTCCCCCGGCGCGGTGATGATCCTGGCCGGCCCGCCGCCGCGTACCGAGCCGGTCGCCTGTGCCTGGGAGACAGCGGTCTGGGCCGATCCGGTGAAGGCGGTCGGCATCATCGACGGGCTGTTGCGTACCGGTTCGGTCAGCCGCTCGGCACTGGCGGGCGAGGCGGCCCGGAACGCCTGTCGCCCCGGTGGGCGGCGGGCGGCGTGGGTGTTCGGCCTGACCGACGGGCTGGCCCAGTCACCGCCCGAGTCCCACCTGCGGGTACGCCTTGTCCTCGCCGGCCTGCCGCGCCCGGTGGCCCAGCATCCGGTGCGCGTGTCGACCGGCCTGATCCTGCACTCCGATCTGGCCTGGCCGGGGTTCCGGGTCGCCGTCGAGTACGACGGTCAGTGGCGCGCCGACGCGGACCGCACGCACCTCGACCGGAGGCGGCTCAACCAGCTTGTCGAAGCCGGCTGGCTGGTGTTGCACGTGACCGGCCGCCGCCTGCGCAAGGAGTTCCCCGCCCTGGTCCGGGAGATCCGCGCCGCACTGGTGGCCCGGGGATGGCGGCCGTGACGCCCGCCGTCCGGAAGGAAGCCGGAACGCCGAAGTGGCGGCGTCCGGGAACTCCGGACACCGCCACTTCGGGGAAACGGTCGTTACGGTCGGACGTTCGGCTTGACCGGGGTCTTCACCGCGGCGTAGGCGTCGACGATGCCGTAGCCGTAGAAGCCGTTGAAGTTCAGCGAGCCCGCGCAGTACGCGTCGAACTCGGCGTCCCGGCCCTCGTTGGTGTAGCTCTGCAGCCGCGGCTCCGGGCAGGCGTGCTCCGCCGCCGTCCGGTAGAGGTGCTGCTCGACCAGGTTCGGCGCCATGCCGTAGCCGTTGCGGCCCTCCTTCTTGCCGTGCTTGCTGACGATCAGCGCGGCCACACCCGAGACGTGCGGGGACGCCATCGAGGTGCCCTGCAGGTAGGTGTAGTAGCCACACTCACCCTTGGCGGTGCACTGCTTGAACACCGATTCCTCGAAGCCGGCGACGATGTTGCCGTTCTCGTCGACCGACCCCTCCTCCTGGAGCACCTTCTTCGGGTACGTGGAGAGGATCATGTTGGCGTCGGTGCGGTACGTGTCGGTGCCGAAGCCGTCCCGGAACCAGCCACCCGGCGCCGCCACCGAGATCTGCTCGGTGCCGTAGTTCGAGTAGTCAGACTTCTTGCCGGACGGGCCGACCGCCGACACGCCGATCACGTGCGGGCCCTCGACCGGCAGGTCCCAGCAGGTCGCGTTGTCGATCGGGCGCGGGTACGGGTCGGCGCCGTAGTCCGGGCTGCTCACGTCGGTACGCGGCGCGCCCAGGTCCTCGTGGTTGTTGCCGAGCGAGCCGACCAGCGTGACGCCCTTGCGGTGCGCGAAGTTCAGCGCCCGCTTCATCGCCTCGATGACGGTGCGCTGCTCGGCCTGCGCCTCCGGCGAGTCGGCCGGGTTGGCGGTGCAGTTATAGAGCCACGGGTCGACGTAGAAGGACATGTTCACCACGTCCAGCCCGGAGCGGCCCGCGTGCACCAGGGCGTTCACCACCGGGTTGAGGAAGAAGTACCCGCTGTCCTGGCCGCCCTTCAGCTCCACCAGGGAGACGTTCGGGGCCACGCCGGACAGGCCGAAGCCGTTGGCTGCGGCGCCGATGGTGCCGGCCACGTGCGTGCCGTGCCCGCCGTCGTCGGTGCCGACCGGGTCGAGGCAGCTCGCCACCTCGCACGGCCCGTCGACCTCGGGGATGTCCGGGGCGAAGTTGCGCGACAGCGCCCAGTTGAAGTTCGGTGCCAGGTCGGGCTGGCTGGCGTCGACGCCGGTGTCCAGGATCCCGACGGTGACCCGGCGGTCGCCCGGCTCGATCTTGCGGGCCTTGTCGGCCCGGATCATGTCCAGACCCCAGAGCTTGTCGTCGAGCGGGTCCATCTTCTTGTTCTTGCCCTTGGCGACCTTGCCCTTCGTCGCCGCGGCGGCCAGCAGGTGCTCCTGCTCGACCCGGTCCAGCTTCGGCTTGCGGCCGATCGCCTTCTCCTCGGCGGCGCCGACCAGCGCGCCGGCCGCGTTGGCCCGGCTGGCGAAGTCCGCCCGGTCGCTGGTGACCTGGAAGAGGCCGACGTCGTCGGTGCGGGCGACGACCTTGCCACCGGCGGCGGCGATCGCGGCGATCGCGGCGTCGGTGGAGACGCCGCTCTCGGCCAGCACGGTGAAGGTCCGGGTGTCCGACGGCGCGGCGCTCGCCGGAATGCTCAGGCCGGTCACCGTGAGTGCCAGCGAGGCCGCAGCCGCGACCGCGCCGACGGTGAAGCGCTTGCTCACCACATCAGATCCTCTCGTTGAGGGACGTGGTGTCATCCCACATCACGGGAGCGCGTTCCGCCAGATCGACGTCCGTTATCGGCGGCAACTAGGCATTCGCGTTCGTCAAGGCGATAAGCACCTCGGACAGGTCGGCGAGCGTGGCCACCTCGGCGTCGGGTTCGAGGCCCCGTGGACGGGGCAGTCCGGCCCGGTTGAGCCAGATCGCACGCAGCCCGGCCCGCTGCGCGGCCACCACGTCGTGCTCCGGCGAGTCACCGACGTGGACGATCCGGGACGCCGGCAGCCCGGACGCCGCCACCACCGCGCCGAAGAACTCAGCGGCGGGCTTCTTGGGCAGACCGCCCTCGTGCGCGTACAGCTCGAACGCGAACTGCCCGTCGAGGCCGCAGCGTTCGGCACGGCTGTTGCCGTTCGTGGCGAAGCCCAGCACGTGGTGCGGGCGCAACGCCGCCAGCGCGGGCAGCACGTCCGGGAAGGGGCGGCTCAGCGCGTACCGGCGGGCGAAGAACAACGCCGCGAACTCGTCCAGGTCCGCCTCCAGCCCGGCCCGGGCCAGCGAACGGACCAGCGCGGCCCGCCGGATCTCCTGCACCGGGGCGGCGCTGAGCGCGCCGAAGACCGCACCCCAGTCCTCCTCCAGGTCCGCGAGCGCCACGGCGGCCGCCGCCGGGGTCCGCCGCCGCATCTCCTCGAGTACGGCGACGAGCGCGCCGGTGACCGCCGGGCGCAGGTCGACGAGGGTCTCGTCGGCGTCGAAGACGACGGCGCCGCGTGGCCCGCTCACCGGTCACCGGCCGGCACCGGTTCGGCTGCCGCCGGCGTCGGCACCGGTTGTGGCGCGCCCCGCAGTTCGTCTGCCCGGACCAGGGCGACGCCGCCGAGGATGAGCACGCCGCCGGCCAGCTGGATCAGGCCGGGCAGTTCGTCGAGCACCAGCCAGGCGATCAGCACCGCGAACATCACCTCGGTCAGCCCCACGAAGGAGGACAGCCGCGCTCCGAGCAGCCGGGTGCTGGCGACACCGGCGAGGTACGCGACCACCGCGGCGATGAGCGACAGCCCGGCGACCGGCACCAGCCAGCTCACCCGGTGCCCGCCGAAGGTGACGTCGGCGGTGCCGGCGGTGAGCGGCAGCGCGCCGATGCCGCCGAGCAGGAGCAACGCCAGCGCGCCGACCGCCATGCCACCGCTGGCCATCACCACCGAGGGCAGACGCGCGTCGGTCCGGCCGGCGATGACGAAGTATCCGGCCAGCCCGACGCCCGCACCGAGCCCCCAGAGCACGCCCACCGGGTCGAGTCGCCCGGCACCGGTGAGGTCGAGGACGAGCACCAGTCCACACAGGGCGGTGACGGAGCCGGCCACTGTCAGCAGCCGGGGTCGCTGCCCGTGGGCCAGCCACATCCATCCGACCACGAGCACGATGCCGAGGTATTCCAGCAGGAGCGCCACACCGACCGGGAGGTAGCGGACCGCGTTGAAGAAGCACGCCTGCGCCGTGGCCACGCCGAGCAACCCGAACAGCACCACGCTGAACGCGTTGCGGCGCAGCACCTCCCACCTGCCGCGCAGCGCCAGCACGGCGGGGACGGCGAGCACCAGCGCGGCGATGCCGACCCGGGCGATCACCACAGCTACCGCCGACCACTCCCCGGTGATCAGTGGGCGGGCGAAGGTGCCCGAGGTGGCGAAGGTGATCGCGGAGAGCAGTGCCAGGCCGAGCCCGACGCTGGACCGTTCACGCATCGGCAACTCCTGGTCATGAGTGAATGGAGGTTATGCTGATGACGCTAGGCGTAGCCTCCGACAGGAGTCAAGTTGCTTTTCGCTCATGACACCGAATGTGCGCTGGTCAGCGCCGCGGCACTGGTGAACACCGCCGACGGCGACCGGGAAGGGCTGCCCGACGTGGCCGCCCTGGACGCCTTCTTCACCACCCACGGGTGGAGCGGCCGGCACGAGCACACCGACGCCGAACTGCGCCAGGTCCGCGCGCTGCGGCCCCGGCTGCGCCGCATCTGGTACGCCGACACCGACGAGGTGGTGGCGATCGTCAACGGGCTGCTGCGCGAGTCGCAGGCGCTGCCGCAACTCGTCCGGCACGACGACGAGCCGTACCACCTGCACGCCGTGCCACGGGACGCGCCGCTGGCGACCCGGATGGCCGTCGAGGCCGCGATGGCGATGGCCGACCTGGTCCGGGCGGGCGAACTGAGCCGGCTGCGGCACTGCGACCACCCCGACTGTGACAACGTGCTCGTCGACCTGTCCCGGAACCGGTCCCGCCGGTTCTGCGACGCCGGCTGCGGCAACCGGGCCGCGGTGAGCGCCTACCGGGCCCGCAAGGCCGCCGCGTCCCACTCCTGACGCGTCGCGGGCCAGTCGTCGCGGCGCAGCTCGTACTCCACCTCGCCGTGCTCCGTACCCGGAATCGGGTCGTCGAAGGTCAGGTGGAAGGTGCGGACGTAGCGCAGCCCGGCGCGGGCCATCACCGCGCGGGAGCGGTCGTTGATCGTCATCGTCTCGGCCCACACCCGGCGGACGCCCACCGTGTCGAACGCGTGCCGCACCAGCGCCCGCGCGCCCTCGGTCGCAAGCCCGTGTCCCCACGCCGCGCGGCGCAGCCGGTAGCCCAGCTCCGCCTCGGTGCCGTCCTCGGACGGGTCGAGCGCGAACCAGCCGAGGAACTCGCCGCTGAACCGGTCCAGCGCCGCCCAGCGGCCGAGCCCGGGATGCCGGTCGTACCCGGCGAGCACCCGGGGCAGCACCTCGTCCCGGAACGTCCCGGCCGGCGTCGGCGCGCCACCGGTCAGGAAGCGCATGACCTCCGGGTCGGCGTCCAGCGCCACCAGCCGGTCCACGTCGTCCATCGTGAACCGGCGCAGCGTCAGCCGCGCGGTCTCCAGCAACACGTCGCCGTCGTCACGCACGGTCGGATCATGCCGCGCTCACTGTGGCCGGTCGAGGCAATTACCGGTACCGGCTCAGGGGTGGGTCATCCGCAGCAGGTCCAGTGCCTCGTCCAACTGGGTCTCGGTGAGCTTGCCCGAGTCGACGTGCCCCCGGGAGATCACCACCTCGCGGATGGACACCTGCTTGGCCAGCGCCTCCTTGGCGATCGAGGCGGCCTCGTCGTACCCGAGATGGCGGTTGAGCGGGGTGACGATCGACGGCGAGCCCTCCGCGTACGCCAGGCAGACCTCGGCGTCCGCGACCAGGCCGGCCACCAGCCGCTCCGCGAACAGCCGGCTGGACGCGGCGATCAGCTTGATCGACTCAAGCAGGTTGCGGCCCATCACCGGGAGCATCACGTTCAGCTCGAAGTCGCCCTGCGACCCGGCGAACGCCACCGCCGCGTCGTTGCCGACCACCTGGGCGCAGACCTGCCGCATCGCCTCGGCGACCACCGGGTTCACCTTGCCCGGCATGATCGACGATCCCGGCTGGAGGTCCGGGATGCGCAGCTCGCGCAGCCCGGCGCGCGGGCCGGAGCCCATCCAGCGCACGTCGTTGGCGATCTTGTAGAGGCCGACCGCGATGGTACGGAGCTGGCCGGACGTCTCCACCAGCGCGTCCCGGGCGCCCTGCGCCTCGAAGTGGTTGCGCGCCTCGGTCAGCGGCAGCCCTGTCGACTCCCGCAGCTTGCCGATCACCCGGTCGGCGAAGCCCAGCGGCGTGTTGATGCCGGTGCCGACGGCGGTGCCGCCCAGCGGCAGCTCGGCCAGCCGGGGCAGCGCCGACTCCAGCCGCTCCACGCCGTAACGCACCTGCGCGGCGTAACCGCCGAACTCCTGCCCGAGCGTGACCGGCGTGGCGTCCATCAGGTGGGTACGCCCGGCCTTGACCACCGTCTCGAACTCGGCCGCCTTCTCCTCCAGCGCGCCCGCGAGCTGCTTCAGCGAGGGGATCAGATCCTCCACCACGAACTGGGTGGCGGCCAGGTGGATCGAGGTGGGGAACACGTCGTTGCTGGACTGCGACGCGTTGACGTGGTCGTTCGGGTGCACGTCCCGGCCCAGCTCGCGGCTCGCCAGCGTGGCGATCACCTCGTTCGTGTTCATGTTGGACGAGGTGCCGGACCCGGTCTGGAAGACGTCCACCGGGAACTGGTCGTCGTAGCCGCCCTCGGCCACGTGCGCGGCGGCGGTGGCGATCGCCTGCGCCACGTCCGCGTCGATCACGCCCAGCTCACCGTTGACCAGGGCCGCCGCCCCCTTGATCTGCGCCAGGGCCTTGATCTGGGCCGGTTCCAGCCCGCGCCCGGAGATCGGGAAGTTCTGCACCGCGCGCTGGGTCTGCGCCCGCCACAGCGCGTCGGCGGGCACCTCCACCTCGCCCATCGAGTCGCGTTCGATCCGGTAGCCGGTCGCCTCTGGAGTCGTCACGCGTACCATCCTGCCGCGCCACTGGCCGGTGTGCAGGGAAAGTGGCGCGGCCCTCAGCCGAGCTCGGCCAGCAGCCTCTCCGCCTCCCGCTGGTCCGGCGACTCGACCTGGCGGAACAGCGCCAGCGCCCGCCCGGCGTACCGGCGAGCCCGCTCGGCGTCGGTGTGCCTCAGGCAGCGGGCCATGCCGTCGAGCGCACGAGCCTGCTCGTAGCGAGCGCCGAGCCGAGCGGCATCAGAGAGCACCCGTCGGTGCAGGTCCAGCGCGCTGGCGACGTCGCCCTGATCGAGGATCGCCCGGGCCAGCAGGTTCCGGGTGGCACACTGCCCGACCAGATCCCCGGCGTCGGTCATGGCCACGAGCGCTTCCCAGTGCAGCTCGGCGGCCAGTTCCGGCCGGCCTTCCTCGCGCTCCATCGTGCCCAGCTCGTTGAGCAGCTCACCCTCGCCGTAGCGGTTGCCCACCTGGCGCTTGAGCCTTGCACCGGCACCCAGGAGCCGAAGCGCGGGGCCGCGCTCGCCCCTTCGGTGCCGCGCCATCCCGAGGTGGCCGATGGCGTTACCGACCTGCCGCAGATCGCCGGCCTGCCGGGCCACGGCCATCTGATCGCGGCACATCCGCACCGCCTCGTCGTAGCGGCCGATCTCGATAAGCGTGAACGCCAGGTTGTTCAACCAGCTCAAGAACGAGGTCGGGTCCGGCATCCGGCGAGCGGGCACCAGCAGCGACTCGAACACCTTGATGGCCCGCTGGGGCTGTCCGTCGACCCCGTACGCGGTGCCGAGGTTGCCGAGCGCCTTGACCAGGTCGTCCCGGCGGCCGAGCCGCCGGTAGATGCCGACCGCCGCCTCCATCCGCCGGATGGCCTCTGCGAACCTCGCCCGGCGGTAGTCCGCCGAAGCCAGATAGTTGAGCATCGTGGCCACTGCTTCGTCGTCGCCCAGGCGCTCCGCGGCACGCAGACCGATCTGGTGCGTCTCCACCAGATCGTCGAGGTGACCGCCGTAGAAGTTTATCGACCAGCCCACCCGGGCGAGCTGCCAGCTCTGCTGGAGGAAACCCTCCTGCTCGGCCAGCCGGACCAGGGCCGTCATCGCCGGCCGATTCTCCTCCAGCCACGGACGGCCGAGGGCGACGGTGCCGTCCACCAGGTCGGATCGCACCGGCTCGGGCAGTGACGGGCACCCGACCGAATCGATCGCCTTCCCCAACGCCGCGGCGACGTGCAGGTGAAAGTCGAGGAGCCGTGCCGTCACCGCCCTTCGCTCCTCGACGGTCTCGCGTTGCGCGACGAGCATGCGCGCGTACTCCCGGATCAGATCGTGCAGCCGGTAGCGGCCCGGCTCCGCCTCGTCGACGAGGTGCGCGTCGACGAGTTCGTCGAGGGCATCCTGAGCATCCGGCACCGACAGCTCCGTGAGCACCGCCGCCACCCGGTTGTCGGCGGTGACGCCGGGGTGCAGCCCGAGCAGCCGGAAGACCCGCTGCGCGACCGCTGACACCTGCTCGTACGACAGCGCGAAGGCGCGGGCGACCGAGCGCTCCCCCGCGGCCAGCTCGGCCAGCGGATCGGACGCGCCGGCCAGCCGCTGCGCCAGGTCCGCCACCCGCCAGCGCGGCCGGTGCGCGAGCCGGGCCCCGGCCAGCCGCAGGGCGAGCGGAAGGTGACCGCAGCGCCGGGCCACCTCCGCCGCCGCCTCGGGCTCGGCGGCGATCCGCTCCGTGCCGGCCACCCGGGCCAGCAGCTCGACCGCTTCATCGCTGTCGAGTACCGGCAGCGACGACGGCCGGCCCGAGTCCAGGCCGACCAGTCGGCGGCGGCTGGTGATCAGCACCAGGCAGTCCGGGCCGTTCGGCAGCAACGGCGCCACCTGGTCCGCGTCGGCGGCGTTGTCGAGCACCACCACCGCCCGCCGGCCGGCCAGTTCGGACCGCCACACCGCCAGCCGGTCCGCCAGGTCGGCGGGAACCCGCTCGGGCGGCACGCCGAGTTGCCGGAGCAGGGTGGCCACCGCCGCGGTCGTGGCGAGCGGGCTCTGTTCGCTGTGTCCGTGCAGGTCGACGAAGAGCTGCGCGTCGGGGAACCGGTCGGCGACAGCGGTCGCCACCTGTACCGCGAGTGTGGTCTTGCCGCTACCGGCCATGCCGTCGATGAGCTGGACCCGGATTCCGTCCTCGACGATCTCCCGCACCAACCTGGACACTGTCTGCTGCCGCCCGGTGAAGTCGCTGATCGTGCGGGGCAGCGCCCGCACCGGGGCGGTGGGCCGGTTCTCCGGCCCGCCCAGCGCCACGTCACCGGCGAGGATCCGCTGGTGCAGCTCCTGCAACGCCGCGCCGGGTTCGATGCCCAGCTCCTCGGCGTAGATCCGCCGCCCCTCCCGGTAGACGGCGAGCGCGTCCGCGTGGCGGCCGACCGCCGAGAGAGCCAGCATCGACTGCCCGCGCAGGCGCTCCCGCAGCGGGTTGCGCTCGACCGCCTCGGTCAGCTCGTCGATCAGATCGGCGGCCATGCGCAGCCGCAGCTCGATGTCGACGCAGTCCTCCAGCACGCCAAGCCGCTGCTCGTCCAGCGCCCGGGCCCGCTGCCGCACACTGCGGGCGGGGACGCCGGCCAGCGCCGGGCCACGCCACAGCGCCAGCGCGGCCCGGTAGTGCTGGCGGGCCTCGGTCAGCCGGCCGGCGGCGGCATTCCGGCGGGCCGTCTCCACAGTGCTCGCGAACACCTCGGCGTCGAGGTCCCCCGCCTCGACCCGGATGGTGTAGCCGGCCGGATCGGTGACGATGGTCCCGGCCGGCAGTCCGAGCCGCACGAACCGCTGCCGCAGGCGCGACACGCAGCTCTGGAGCTGGGTACGCGCGGTGGCCGGTGGGCGCTCGTCCCAGACGGCGTCGACCAGGTCCTCGACCGGTACCACTCGTCCCGGGCGCAACAACAAGACGGCGAGCACGGTCCGATCCCGTCCCGCGGTGACTGTGGCCTCACCGCCACCGACCCGCAGGGGCCCCAGGATTCCGAACCGCATCCGCGCTCCCACCCGTCACGAGCAACATTCAGCAGAGTAGCCCGATGATCACCGGGTGCTCCGAGCAGGCGATAGCGATTCGATAGCGGTTCGGCAGCGGCCTCACCCAGACTTGCCGCGGGTTGTCGGTTACGGCATCCGACGGGGGCGGTGCGCCTGTCCGGCCACGCGGCCGGGCAGGCGCACCGATGTCGATGCACGACGAACACGCCGAGGGGCGCTCGGGATCTCTCCCGGGCGCCCCTCGGCGTATGTCCGGACTCAGCGCCGCCCGACGGTGAGCACCGGCTTGGTGACCTCGGCGAAGAAGTCGTTGCCCTTGTCGTCGACGACGATGAAGGCGGGGAAGTCCTCCACCTCGATCTTCCAGACCGCCTCCATGCCCAGCTCGGCGTACTCCAGCACCTCGACGTGCTTGATGCAGTCCTGCGCGAGGCGGGCGGCCGGGCCGCCGATCGAGCCGAGATAGAACCCGCCGTGGGCCTGGCAGGAGCGGGTGACCTGGGCGGACCGGTTGCCCTTCGCGAGCATCACCATCGAGCCGCCGGCCGCCTGGAACTTCTCCACGTACGCGTCCATCCGGCCCGCTGTGGTGGGACCGAACGAGCCGGAGGCGTAGCCCTCGGGGGTCTTCGCCGGGCCGGCGTAGTAGACCGCGTGGTCACGCAGGTATTGCGGCATCGGCTCGCCCGCGTCCAGCCGCTCGGCGATCTTCGCGTGCGCGATGTCCCGGGCCACGACGAGCGGGCCGGTCAGGGACAGCCGGGTCTTCACCGGGTACTTCGACAGCTCGGCCCGGATCTCGTCCATCGGCCGGTTCAGGTCGACGCGGACGACCTCCTCGGTCTCCAGCGTCTCGTCGGTCACGTCGGGCAGGTAGCGCGCCGGGTCGGTCTCCAGCCGCTCCAGCCAGACGCCCGACGGGGTGATCTTCGCCACCGCCTGCCGGTCGGCCGAGCAGGACACCGCGATCGCGACCGGGCAGGAGGCGCCGTGCCGGGGCAGCCGCACCACCCGTACGTCGTGGCAGAAGTAGCGCCCGCCGAACTGCGCGCCGATGCCGAAGTTGCGGGTCAGCTCCAGCACCTCGGCCTCCAGCTCCAGGTCACGGAAGCCGTGCGCGCTCATCGAGCCCTGAGTGGGCAGCGCGTCCAGGTATTTCGCGGAGGCGTACTTCGCGGTCTTCAGCGCGTACTCGGCGGAGGTGCCGCCGATGACGATGGCCAGGTGGTAGGGCGGGCAGGCGGCGGTGCCGATGAGCCGCAGCTTCTCCTCCAGGAACTGCATCATCCGCGTCGGGTTCAGCAGCGCCTTGGTCTCCTGGTAGAGGTAGGACTTGTTGGCCGAGCCGCCGCCCTTGGCCATGAACAGGAACTTGTACGCGTCGGGGTGGCCGTCCGGGTCCTCGGCGTACAGCTCGACCTGGGCGGGCAGGTTGCTGCCGGTGTTCCGCTCGTCCCACATGGTCAGCGGGGCGAGCTGCGAGTAACGCAGGTTGAGCCGGGTGTACGCCTGGTAGACGCCGCGCGAGATCGCCTCCGCGTCGGTGCCGTCGGTGAGCACGTGCCGGCCGCGCTTGCCCATCACGATCGCGGTGCCGGTGTCCTGGCACATCGGCAGCACGCCACCGGCCGCGATGTTCGCGTTGCGCAGCAGGTCGAGCGCGACGAAGCGGTCGTTCGGCGAGGCCGCCGGATCGTCGATGATCGACCGGAGCTGGGCCAGGTGCGCCGGGCGCAGGAAGTGGGCGATGTCGTGCATCGCCTCCGCCGTGAGCGCGGTCAGCGCGCCCGGATCCACGGTCAGGAACCGGCGGCCTCCCGGGCCGTTGACGACGTCCACGCCCTCGTCGGTGACCAGGCGGTATTCGGTCTCGTCGGGGCCGGTCGGCAGCAGGGGTGCGTACGAGAATGCGGCGGCACTGCTCATGACCGAAAAGCCTAGGGCAGAGGCGTCGATCGGTGGCACCCGCAGGTGGGTGGTGGGACGACGCTCTCACAGGCAGTCACCCGCCGTCGGCGCAGAGTTCCCGTTTCGGCCCGCAACTGCCCTGGCCGGTCGGCGGGCGCCAGCTGCCGTCCGGGTCCGGCGCGACCGGTGCGCCGTCCTGCTCCGGTCCCGGCACCGCTGCCGTACCGGCGCCCCAGCGAACGTACCCGATCTCCCGTCCCTCGCCGATGATCATGCCGTTCGGGCCGACCGCCAGCGCGTTCGCCGACGTGCGCAGCTCGACCAGCACCCGGCCCCCGCGCGGCTCGACAGCGATCAGCCGGGACGGCTTCTCCTCGGTGATCACCGCCGCGTACGGGGTGAGTGCCGCGCCGCTCTTGCCGCCTGCCGGCCGGGTCCAGCGGGTCCGGTCGGCGGACAGCTCCCGGCCCAGCAGCGAGCCCTTGTCGGCGCTGCGCACCACGGCGTAGCGGTCGTCCACGGCGAGCAGCTTCTCGCCGTCCGCGCCGACCTGGAGCAGGCGTCCGTCGTACCCGTCGAGCACCGCCTCGCGCCCGTCCGGGGCCACCCCGATGAGTACGTTGCGCCCGCCCTGCGGATCCTCCCGCTGCACGCAGCCGGCGTAGTCGGCGGTGCGCAGGTTGAGCCCGGTACGCCGCCACACCTGCTGACCGTTGGCCGGGTCCACAGCGGTGACCGCGTAGTAGCAACCCCCGTCCCGGGAGGTGGCGGCGATCCGGAGCAGCCGGCCGCCGACCACGGCGAGCCGCTCCTCCCGGCCGGGCTGGACGTTCTGCAACACCCGGCCGGTGGCGGTGTCCACCACGTGCACCCGCCCGTCGACCGGGAAGCCGAGCAGCGGTGGGACGGACTCCGGCCCGGCCACCCCGCCGTCGATCCGGTTGGCGCCCAGTCGCCGGGTACCGAGCAGTTCCGGGTTGTCGGCGAGCACGCCGCTGTGCACGCCGGGCAGGAACGCGCTCCACAACGGGACGGTGCCACGCGGCTCCCAGGCACGCAGCGTGCAGTCGGTGGGCTGCACGCAGTACGCGTCCAGCAGCAGGTTCCGGTACGTCCAGACGGCGATCGCGCGGTCGTCGCGGCGGCGGGTCACGCCGCTGACCGGGTCGAGCACCTCGTACCCCTTGTCGAGCAGCCGGCCCACGGCGACGACCGGGTCCCGGTCGCCGCCCGCGACCGCCGACCAGTCGGCCTTGCGTTCCCACAGCCGGCTGCCGTCGGCGAGGTTGCGCGCCTCGATGCGGGTGCGCTGCTCCACGATCACGGTGTCGCCGGCGATGGTGACGCTGCGCGGCGTGCCGCCGACGCGTTGCTGCCAGGCCACATCCGGCTCGGAGATCGGCTTGCTGCGG
Source organism: Micromonospora sp. NPDC048169 (assembly GCF_040652815.1). Lineage (NCBI taxonomy): Bacteria > Bacillati > Actinomycetota > Actinomycetes > Micromonosporales > Micromonosporaceae > Micromonospora > Micromonospora sp. NPDC048169. Next base: position 152,262 of record NZ_JBEZMS010000012.1, on the reverse strand, counting down.
TCGACCCAGTCCCACAGTGCCGGGAAGGGGTTCCAGACGCCTGTCGCGGCGAGGACGACCACGGTGACGAGCCCGAGCAGCAACCAGCCGCGTACGCCTAGGCCCTTCACACCGCACACGGTAGCGACGATCACCTGTCCCCCGGGCCGCGTGCGGCGCGTGTCGCGGCGCTTCTTGGGTGGGTGAGGTGTTAATAGGGGGCCCTTCCACCTCCGAATGCGTTAACAGGGGGCCCTTCCTTACCCGCGGGCGGCGGAGCGGACGAGCGGCAACGTGCGGTACGGGATCTGCTCGGCCAGCGCGATGATCGTGGACGCGCGCCGGATGCCCTCCGAGGCGACGATCTGGTCGATGACCCGCTGGAGGTCGGCGTTCGACCGGGCGACGATCCGGCAGAGCATGTCGCTGGAGCCGGTGATGGTGTGCGCCTCCAGCACCTCGGGGATGGCGGCCAGGTGCGCGGTGACCTGGTCGTGGCCGTGTCGCTGGCTGATCTCCAGGGTGACGAAGCTGGTCACCCCGAAGCCGATGGCGGCGGGCGTGATGTCCGGCCCGAACCCGGTCACCACGCCCCGGCCGACGAGCTTGTCGAGCCGGGCCTGGACCGTGCCCCGGGCCACGCCGAGTCGGCGGGAGCACTCCAGCACACCGATCCGCGGCTCCTCCGCCAGCAGTTCGATCAAGCGCGCGTCCAGGTCGTCGAGCTGTACATCCTGACCAGTGTTCATGGTGTCCGACGGTACCGAATGCACAACCTGACCAGGAATAATGCTAACTGTTGCCCAACTCACCGTGACCCGTAGATCCTCGCCGGAAGAGCACATCCACGGCGGCCCCCGAGGCCGGCCGGTACGCGAGGGAGGCCACCATGACCCAGGCGATCGACCGACCCCAGTCGACCGAGGAGGTCGACGTCGACGCTCTCGTCGGCGCGGTCGACCACGACATCACCCGCGACCCGTTCCCGGTCAAGGGCATGGACCACGTCCACTTCCTGGTGGGCAACGCCAAGCAGGCGGCGCACTACTACTCCACCGCGTTCGGCATGACCTGCGTCGCGTACCGGGGTCCGGAGCAGGGCTACCGGGACCACGCGCAGTACGTGCTGACCAGCGGTTCGGCCCGCTTCGTGCTGACCGGCGCGGTACGCCCGGACGCCGACGGCGCCGACCACGTGGCGAAGCACAGCGACGGCGTCTGCGACATCGCGCTGGAGGTGCCGGACGTGGACGCCGCGTACGCGCACGCGTTGGCGCAGGGCGCGACCGGCGTGGTCGAGCCGCACGACGTCAGCGACGAGCACGGCACCGTGCGGATGGCCTCCATCGCCGCGTACGGCGACACCCGGCACAGCCTGGTCGACAGGTCCCGCTACACCGGCCCGTTCCTGCCCGGCTTCGTCGCTCGCGGCCCGATCGTGGACCGGCAGCCGATGATCGACGCCGGGCTCCAGCCGAAGCGGTTCTTCCAGGCGGTCGACCACGTGGTCGGCAACGTGGAGCTGGGCCGGATGGACGAGTGGGTCGAGTTCTACAAGCGCGTCATGGGCTTCTCGAACATGGCGGAGTTCATCGGCGACGACATCGCCACCGACTACTCGGCGCTGATGAGCAAGGTGGTCGCCAACGGCACCCGCAAGGTGAAGTTCCCGCTCAACGAGCCGGCCGTGGCCCGCAAGAAGTCGCAGATCGACGAGTACCTGGAGTTCTACCAGGGCCCCGGCGCCCAGCACATCGCGGTGGCCACCAACGACATCCTGGCCAGCGTGGACGCCATGCGCGCGGCGGGTGTCGAGTTCCTGGACACGCCGGATTCGTACTACGAGGACCCGGAGCTGCGCGCCCGTATCGGCAACGTCCGGGTGCCGATCGAGGAGCTGCAGTCCCGCAAGATCCTGGTCGACCGGGACGAGGACGGCTACCTGCTCCAGATCTTCACCAAGCCGGTGCAGGACCGCCCCACCGTCTTCTTCGAGCTGATCGAGCGGCACGGCTCGCTCGGTTTCGGCAAGGGCAACTTCAAGGCCCTGTTCGAGGCCATCGAGCGCGAGCAGGAGAAGCGCGGGAACCTGTAACACTGTCCGCGTGACCCAGCCTCCTCCGAACCCGACGCCGCCGCCCGCCGGACATCCATTCGCGGGCGGCGGCTTCGCGCCGCCCGGCGGACCGGCGGTGCCCGCACAACACGTTCCTCCGGGGTACGCCGGCCCGCCCGGCTACCCGCCCCCCGGGTACGCCCCGGCGCCCGCCCCGCCTCCGGTGGCGCCGAACGGGCAGCCGCTGGCGGGCTTCGGCGACCGGCTGCTGGCCTACCTGATCGACGTCGCCGTCGCCATGGCGGTGACGCTGGTGTTGTTCATGCCGGTCTTCCTCCTGCTCATCTTCTGGATGGTCGACCAGATCGAGCAGGCCGGCCCGAACGGCCCGGACCCGGCCGACATCTGGACGGACGTGTTGCTGCCGCTGCTCGCCGCCGAGTTCGGAATCCTGCTTCTGATGCTCGCCTTCTACTGGGTCTACCACGTCGAGTACGCCCGCCGGACCGGGCAGACGCTCGGCAAGAAGGTGATGAAGCTGCGGATCGTGCCGATGCAGCCGGACGCCCCACTGACCCGGGGGATGCTCGGCAAGCGCTGGCTCGTCGAGTTCGCCGGTGGGATGTTCGTGCCGTTCCTCAGCTACCTCGACGGTTTGTGGCAACTCTGGGACAAGCCCTGGCAGCAGTGCCTACACGACAAGTTCGCCGGAACGGTCGTCGTTAAGGTTGGCCAGTGAGCGCGAGGAGTGAGCCGGGTCTGCGAGCCCCGCAGTCGCGAACAAGGACGGCATCGTGAGTTTGGAACCTGGCTGGTACGTCGACCCCGCCGACACGGAGACCCGCAGGTGGTGGGACGGCGAGGGCTGGATCGGCGCGCCGATTCCGGTCGACGTCACCCCGCCCGAGGGTCCGCCGCCCGCGGAACCCGAGCCCGCGCCGGCCGCCGCGACGCCCGCCGCCGAGCGCCCGGCCTCCGGGCCCGGCGACCGGCCCGAGGCGACCCCGACGTCCGGCACGCCGGGCGGACCGAGCCCGTGGCCCGGCCAGCCGGGTCAGGCCGGTCCCTGGCCGGGTCAGCCGGGCCAGCCCGGCCAGGTGAACCCGTGGCCGGGCCAGCCCGGGCAGCCGGGACAGGCCGGACCGGGCACGCAGGGGCCGCCGCCGGGCTGGCCGTACCCGCACTGGCCCGGCGCGCAGCCGATCCCGCGCCCGCACGGGCTGCCGCTCGCCTCCTACGGCGCCCGGCTGGTCGCGCGCCTGATCGACCTGGGCATCGTGTTCCTGCTCAACGCCGTGGTGAACGGCTGGTTCGTCTGGCGCTACATCGAGGCCGTCTCCCCGTACCTGCGCGAGTCGGTGCGCCGGGCGCTGAACGGCGACACGTCCACCGACGGGCTGCCCCAGATCGACGACCAGGCCGGCGGTCTCCAGATCGCCATCCTGGTGATCGCCACCGCGCTCTGGTACGCGTACGAGGTGCCGTCGATGGCGGCGCGCGGTCAGACCTTCGGCAAGCGGCTGATGGGCATTCGCGCGCTGCCGGTCGAGGCGGACCAGCCGCTCGGCTTCGGCCGGGCCACCCGGCGCTGGAGCACGCTCGGCCTGCCGACGCTGCTCTGGTACTGCTGCGGGCTGGGCCTGCTGCTCCAGCTCATCGACGCGATCTCGCCACTGTTCGACCATCCGCTGCGCCAGGCCCTGCACGACAAGCGGGCGCAGACGGTGGTGGTCCAGCTCCCCCGCAAGCGTGACCCCCGTACCACCCCGCCCGAGAGCGCCGACACCCCGGGAGACACCCCATGACCGACACCGGACGCCAGCAGCCCGCGCTGCGGCTGACCCGCGCCGACCTGGACGCGCTGCCCAACTACGTGCCCGGCCGCAGCCCGGCCGACCTGGCCCGCGAGCTGGGCCTGGCCGAGGCGATCAAGCTGGCCAGCAACGAGGTGCCGTACGGCCCGCTTCCGGGCGTGGTGGAGGCGGTGGCCGAGGCGGTGGCCGGTTCGCACCGCTACCCGGACATGGGCGTGGTGGCGCTGCGCCAGGCGCTCGCCGAGCGGTACGGCGTGGACGCGGACCGGATCGCCACCGGCTGCGGTTCGGTGGCGCTGGCCGAGCACCTGGTGCGCGCCACCTGCCTGCCCGGTGACGAGCTGCTCTACTCGTGGCGCTCCTTCGAGGCGTACCCGATCATCGCGGCGACCAGCGGCGCGACAAGCGTGCGGGTGCCGAACGACGCCGGCCACGGGCACGACCTGGCCGCGATGGCGGCGGCGGTGACCGACCGGACCCGGATGGTGCTGGTCTGCAACCCGAACAACCCCACCGGTACGGCGGTGCGCCGCGCCGAGCTGGACCGCTTCCTCGACGCGGTGCCGGACGACGTGCTCGTGGTGATCGACGAGGCGTACCGGGAGTTCGTCACCGACCCGGAGGTGCCGGACGGCCTGACCTACCTGGACCGGCCGAACGTGGCGGTGCTGCGCACGCTGTCCAAGGCGTGGGGCCTGGCCGGCCTGCGGATCGGCTGGCTGGTCGCGGCGCCCGAGGTGGCCGCCGCCGTGCGCAAGGTGGTCACCCCGTTCTCCACCAGCATGGCGGCCCAGGCCGGCGCGCTCGCCGCGCTCGCACAGGCCGACGAGGTGGAACGGCGCTGCGCGCTGGTCGTGGCCGAGCGGGACCGGGTCACCGAGGCGCTGCGCAAGTTCGTGCCGGACGTGCCGGACAGCCAGGCCAACTTCGTCTGGCTGCCGCTGGGCGAGCGGGCGGTGGAGTTCGGCCGGGCGTGCGAGGCGCGCGGCGTGATCGTCCGGCCGTTCCCCGGTGACGGCGTACGGGTCACCATCGGCACCCCGGCCGAGAACGACGCGTTCCTGGCCGCCGCCGAGGCCGCGCTGGCCTGACCGGGCGCGCCCGGGCCGGTCCGTCAACCCCCTACGGACCGGTCCGGGCGTCTTCGTCCGAAGACCGATCAGACAAGAGAACCCTAGGGGCTTTTGTCCGTTTTGTAACGCTCGACTCGCCGAGTCAGGTCACCGCGAACAGCACCGGCTCGGCCATCAGGAAGTACCCCTGGTCGTCGTCCTCCGCGGCGGCGCTCTCCCGCAGCCGCTCCACCGCGACGTAGCCGTCCACCGCGTACGCCCGCCCCGGCCGCCAGCCGATCCCGTCCCGTCCCAGGTCCAGCACGAAGCTCGACCGGGTCGTGCCGGTGAGCGGGTCGACGGTGACCAGTTCCCGCCGGTCGGTCAGCAGGTGCACCCGTCCCGGCTCGGTCGCGAGCACCCGGGCCGGATGGATGTCCGCCCGGCGCCACAGCTCCTCGCCGGTACGCGCCGAACGCCCGACCACCACGCCGCCGGCCGTGTCCACCGCCCGCTCGCCGTCCAGCACCGTGTCCGGGTGGTCCAGGCCGGGCGCGGCGGCCGGTTCGCCCGGGTCGGTGACCAGCCAGCCCCGGCTGCCCGCGCCGTCCGGCCCGGCGGTACGCAGCCCGCGACAACCCGAGTGCCCGTCGCGGCAGCCCACCGGCGTCACGGCGAGTTGTTCCGGCGCGTCCGGCGGACGCCAGCGGGTCCGCACCACGCCGGTCGCCGCGTCCCGCAACTCGACGGCGGCCGGGCCGTCGCAACGGTCCACGCCGACCAGCTCACCGCTCGCTGTCGTACCCACGTCGGACCGGCAGCCCCGGCCCACGTCGACGTGCCAGAGCCGGCGGCCGTCGGCCAGGTCGTACCCGCCGACCCCGCCCGGGCCGGCCGCCACCAGCACGGTCCGCCCGTCCGCGGTGCGCGCCACGTGCAGACCCGCCGGATCCCAGACCGTGGCGGCGAAGGTGCGTCGCGGCTCCGGCACCGACCCCGGCCGCGGGCCGTCGGCCCGCCAGGCCACCCGGCCGGTACGCGCGTCCAGCGCCACCAGCCTCCCGTCGGACCAGCGGCTGACGACTGTGGTCTGCTCGGCGAGCACTCCGGCCAGCTTCGCCGGCCAGCGGCGGAAGGACCAGAACGGGGTGACCCGGTGCCGTCCGGTGACCGGCTGGTCCGCGTACACCTGACGGGTGCCCGCGTAGACGCGGAGGCGGCCGTCCACGACCAGCGGCGCCACCGGCAGCCGGGCGAGCACCCCGGCGGTCGGCGCGGGCGCCTCCGGGTAGGGCTTGCGGGCCGGCGTGTCGACCTCGGCGGGTGCCAGCACCCGGACGACCACGGCGACCGACGCCGCGACGGCGAGCACCGCCACCAGCGCCACCACGGCCCGCCGCTTCGCGGCCTTCGCCATCCGTCACCTCCGCCCCGGCACCCTACCGGCCGCGTGCGGGCCGGGTACGGGGAGCGGCCGGGTCGGCTCAGGCGGCCTCGGTGGATCGGGCGGAACCGGCCGCTAGTGCCAGGTCGGCCAGGTCACGCCGGAGCGCGCCCTCGACCGCGCGGGCGGCCAGGCCGCCGAGGATCAGGGCCAGCACCCGCCCGTACGCCCGGGTCGGCACCGCCTCCTGCTCGACGGTGACCTCGGTGCAGCCGCGCCGCCGCCGCTCGACGGTGCGCAGCGTCCAGGTGATCCGGTAGTCGGCGCCGGCACCGCGCGAGCCGAGCACCAGACGGCTCGGGGCGACCGACTCGATCACCTCGAACTCCTCCGGCTCGGTGCCGCCGTCCGGCCGGACGCGGGTCTCCCGCCACACAGTGCCCGGTCCGAACCCGCCGGCGCCGAGGACCTCGACCGCGTCCACCGCCGAGAGCCAGTCGGCACGGGCCGGGAGGTCGGTGAGCAGCCGCCACAGGTCGGCGTGCTGCGCTTCGATGAATGCGGATACCGTCACCGTCGACATGGCACCTCCCGTGTCGTACACGGTACGGGGCGTGACGGGAAACGGGGAGCCTCGCTGTGACATTTCCACCGCCGGTGCCCCGATCCGGGGCACCGGGGTGTGGCACGGACGGTCAGCCGCGCAACGAGCCGCCCCGCAGCGCGGTGACGAACGCGGCCCAGCCCGGTGGGCTCACCGCCAGCGCCGGGCCGTCCGGGTCCTTCGAGTCGCGTACGCCCACCACGCCGTGCGCGGCGACCACGTTCGTCGCCACCTCGACGCAGAGGCCCTGATCGTTCGAGCGGCTGCTGGTGCGCCAGACGGCACCGGTCAACTCGGTCATGCTCGGTCCTTCCTGTTCGGCTTCCCGGGTACGCCCCGGCCCGGCACCGCGGGCGGCTCCCGGCTCGACCGGGAGCCACCGGCCGGGCGTACGTGATCCGGACCGATCAACGGCGAAGGAAACGGCCCCGGTCGCACATCTGGTGCGACCGGGGCCGTGGCAGGCCGGATGTCAGCGGGCCGGGAGGATCGTCCCGGTGACCTCGCCCAACGCGACTGTGGTGCCGTCCGGGCCGGGCGCGGTGGCGGTGATCGTCACCGTGTCGCCGTCCTCCAGGAACGTCCGCTCGCTGCCGTCGGCGAACTTGACCGGCTCGGACCCGCCCCAGGTCAGCTCCAGGAACGACCCGACCTGACCGCGCTCCGGGCCGGAGACGGTGCCGGAGGCGTAGAGGTCGCCGGTACGCAGCGACGCGCCGTTGACGGTGAGGTGCGCGAGCTGCTGCGCCGGGGTCCAGTACATGCCGGCGAACGGCGGCTCGGCTACCCGCTCGCCGTTCCACTGCACCGACAGCGTCAGGTCCAGCCCGAGGCGCGGGGTGTCGCGCAGGTAGTCCTGCACCGGCGGGTCCTGGTCGGGCGCGGGCACGAACGCGTCGGCCAGCGCCTCCAGCGGCGTCACCCAGGCCGAGACGGAGGTGGCGAACGACTTGCCGAGGAACGGCCCGAGCGGCTGGTACTCCCACGCCTGGATGTCCCGGGCCGACCAGTCGTTGACGAGCACCACGCCGAAGACGTGGTCGTCGAAGTCGGCCACCGGCACCCGCTCGCCGAGGCGGCTCGGCACGCCCACCACGAAGCCCACCTCGGCCTCGATGTCCAGCCGGACCGAGGCACCGGTGGTCGGGCCCTGCGCGCTGGCCCGCTGCCCGGTCGGGCGGATCACCGGCGTGCCGGAGACCACCACCGTGCCCGCCCGGCCGTGGTAGCCGATCGGCACGTGCTTCCAGTTCGGCAGCAGCGGCGGCTGGCCGGGCCGGAAGATCTGCCCGACGTTCGAGGCGTGGTGCTCGGAGGAGTAGAAGTCGACGTAGTCGGCCACCTCGAACGGCAGCGCCATCTCGACCTCACGCAGCGGCACCAGCAACGGCTCGACGGCCGCCCGGCGCTCCGGCTCGGTGAGCAGCTCGACGACCCGCTGCCGGACCGCCGTCCACTGCGGGCGGCCGAGCGCCATGAAGGCGTTGAGCGTCGGCCGGCCCAGCGCGCCGCCGGCCAGCACCAGACCGGCGGCCTCCGCGCCGGCCAGGTCCAGCGCGAAGTCACCGATGCGGACGCCGACGCGCGGCTCGCCCTCGCCGTGCCGGAACACGCCGTACGGCAGGTTCGTCACCCCGTACGGCGACCCCGCCACACCCGGAACCCAGCTCATGCCGTGCTTGCCGTGCTTGCCGGGCATGCCCTCACGGCCCTCGCTCCGCTCGGTGCGTTCGCTCATGCCGTGCTTGCCGGGCATGCCCTCACGGCCCTCGCTCCGCTCGGTGCGTTCGCTCATGCCGTGCTTGCCGGGCATGCCATCACGGCCCTCGCTCCGCTCGGTGCGTTCGCTCATGCCTCAAAGCCTCCGTTCACCAGCCCCAGCCGGATCAGATCGGTAAGTGGGTCGGAGATGCTGCACGAGCCGTACCCGACCCAGAGCGGGCGCTCGGCGTCGCGGTGCGCCCGGGCCGGCTCGACCACGCGTACCGGGTCGGTGGCGGCGAGCAGCTCGGCCACGGCGTCCACCTCGGCGCCACCGACGGCGGCGAGCGTCGCGCCCAGCACGTTCACGAAACCGTGGTGGTTGAAGCCGGTCTCCGGGTCGCGGTGCCGGATCGCGTGGTGCAGCCCGGCGGTGAGCTTGAACGGCAGCTTCCGGTCCCGGCAGGCGCAGATCACCGCGGCCAGCTCGACCGGGGTCGGGAACAGCTCGGCGGCGAGCCCGCCGGTGCGGAACTTGGCGGCCACCGGCAGCCCACCGGCACGCGCCTCGGCGAGCGTGTCGAGCGCGCCCATCAGCCCGAAGGTGAGCGGGATCTCCGCGTACACGGCGGTGGTGTCGAGCCGGCCGGCGAGCGTCATCAGCGCGGACAACCCCGGTTGCGGGTCCTCGCCGCGCTTGGCCACCGGCGCCTCGATCTGCCGGGCGGCCACCCCGTCGGGCGCGAGCGCGTCCAGCGCCTGCGGGAGCTGGTCCAGGCCGGTGTCGCCGACCAGCCCGATCACCAGCCCCTCGGCGGGGTCCACCAGGCCGCGCAGCGACCCGCGCTGGATCTCCGAGGCGGGCAGCAGCAGCGGACCGACCATGTCCGCGTACCAGGCGGTGCGGTGGGTGCGGTGCGCGGTCACCGCGTCGGGCAGCGGGGCGTTGCCGGGCGGGAAGACCGCGGCGTCGTCCACCAGACCGGAGAGGAGGCGGGGCACCTGCGTTGACACGAGACAAGAATGTACGGGACGCTACGAGGAACGGACAACAGCGTCCGATTATCGGACGCCACCGGCCGGAGAACGGGACATATCGGGAGGCGAAATGCCGTACTACCGCAGCGTCGGCGACGTGCCGCGCAAGCGCCACACCCAGTTCCGCCAGCCCGACGGCACGCTCTACGCGGAGGAACTGGTCGGCCAGGAGGGCTTCTCCTCCGACTCGTCGCTGCTCTACCACCGGCACGCCCCGACCGCGATCCTCGCCGCCGAGGAGTACGCCCCGCCCACAGTCACCCGCGTGCCGAACCTGCCGCTCAAGCCGCGCCACCTGCGCACACACAAGCTCGACGGCACCGGCGCGGACCCGGTGCTCGGCCGGCAGTACCTGCTCGCCAACGACGACGTACGCATCGCGTACGTGCTCGCCGACCGCCCGTCGCCGCTGTTCCGCGACGCCACCGGCGACCACTGCCTCTACCTGGAGGCCGGGTCGATGCGGGTCGAGTCGCCGTTCGGCGTGCTGGACGCGGTCGCCGGTGACTACGTCGTCATCCCCACCTCGACCATCCACCGCCTGGTGCCCACCGGCGACGAGCCGACCCGGCTGCTCGCCGTCGAGGCCGCCGGCCACATCGGGCCGCCCAAGCGCTACCTCTCCGTACGCGGGCAATTCCTGGAGCACGCGCCCTACTGCGAGCGCGACGTCCGAGGACCGGACACCCCGCTGCTCGTCGACGGCGAGGAGGTGGAGGTGCTGGTCAAGCACCGGTCTCGGGCCGCAGGACCGGGTGGCAGCGGCACAGCCTGGACGCGTCATGTCTATGCGAACCACCCGTTCGACGTGGTCGGCTGGGACGGGCACATGTACCCGTGGGCGTTCTCCATCCACGACTTCGAGCCGATCACCGGGCGGATCCACCAGCCGCCGCCGGTCCACCAGACGTTCCAGGGCCCGAACTTCGTGATCTGCTCGTTCGTGCCGCGCAAGGTGGACTACCACCCGGCCGCCATCCCGGTGCCGTACAACCACCACAACGTCGACTCCGACGAGATGCTGTTCTACACCGGCGGCAACTACGAGGCCCGGCGCGGCTCCGGCATCGAGCAGGGCTCGATCTCGCTGCACCCGTCCGGCTTCACCCACGGCCCCCAGCCGGGCGCGGCCGAGCGGTCGATCGGGGCGGAGTTCTTCGACGAGCTGGCCGTCATGGTGGACACGTTCCGGCCGCTGGACCTCTGCGACGCGGCCGCCGACTGCGAGGACGACGGCTACGCCTGGACCTGGGCGCGCAAGTCCTGACGTACGCGAGAAGGGGCCGCGCCCGGCACGGACGCGGCCCCTTCGCACGCGGTCGTCAGAACGTGGACGCGTCGATGACGAAGCGGTAGCGCACGTCGGAGGCGAGCACCCGCTCGTACGCCTCGTTGATCTTCTCCGCCGGGATGACCTCGATCTCGGCGCCCAGCCCGTGCTCGGCGCAGAAGTCGAGCATCTCCTGGGTCTCCGCGATGCCGCCGATGTTCGATCCGGCGAACGACCGGCGGGCCGGGATCAGCGAGAACGCGTGCACCGACAGCGGATCCTCGGGCGCGCCCACGTTGACCAGCGTCCCGTCCACAGCCAGCAGCCGCAGGTACGCGTCCATGTCGAGGGTCGCGCTCACCGTGTTGATGATCAGGTCGAACGAGCCTGCCAGCTCGGTGAACGTGTCCTCGTCCGCCGTGGCGTAGTAGTGGTCGGCGCCGAGCCGCAGCCCGTCCTCCTGCTTCTTCAGCGACTGCGACAGCACAGTCACCTCGGCGCCCATGGCGTGCGCCAGCTTCACCGCCATGTGGCCGAGGCCGCCCAAGCCGATCACCGCCACCCGGCGACCCGGCCCGGCGTTCCAGTGCCGCAACGGCGAGTACGTGGTGATGCCGGCGCAGAGCAGCGGCGCGGCGGCGTCCAGCTCGATGCCGTCCGGGATGCGCAGCACGAAGTCCTCGGTGACCACGATGGCCTGCGAGTAGCCGCCCTGGGTCGGCTTGCCGTCCCGGCCCACCCCGCCGTACGTGCCGGTGCTGCCCTTCAGACAGTACTGCTCCAGGCCCTTGCGGCAGTTGTCGCACTCCCGGCAGGAGTCGACGAGGCAGCCGACGCCCACCCGGTCGCCGACGGCGAACTTCGTGACAGCGGAACCGACCTCCCGCACCACGCCCGCGATCTCGTGACCCACCACGATCGGGTAGCGGGTCGGCCCCCACTCGCTGCGCGCGGTGTGGATGTCGGAGTGGCAGATGCCGGAGAACTTGATGTCGATGAGGACGTCGTCCGGTCCGAGATCGCGCCGCTCGATGGTGGTCGGGGCGAGCGGTTCGGTCGCGGACGTCGCCGCGTAGGCGTTGACGGTGAGCACTGGTTCCCGCTTCCTTCAGCCGGTGTTTCCGGTGCTCCTACCCTCTCACCGGCGAGTGAACGCGGTGAGTCCGGCCACCACCGACGCGGTGATCGCCCCGGCGAGCGGCCACGGGCCGCCGACCAGCGCGTACACGAGCAGCAGCAGCACCGCGGCGGCGGCCGCGTAGACCGGCACGGCCAGGCCGCGCGACATCGCCTCCCGCAGGCCGGGCTGCCAGGTGGCCGGGCGCCGCAGCAGCACCGCCACCCCGGCCACCGACAGCACCGCGAGCAGCCGGGACGCGCCCGGCGAGGCCGGGGCCAGGGCGGCGACCAGCACGCTCGCGACCAGGGACAATCCGGCCACCGACAGCATGAGGCGCCGGATGCCGGCGTCCACCGTCCGGGCCGGGTCGGGCCGGGCCACCGGCAGGTCGGCCAGCGCGGTCAGGTGCTCCAGCGTCTCGGCGTAGCGGCGTCGTTCCAGCCGGGCCACGCCCACATCCTGCCCCGCCTCGCCCAGCTCCGGGTCCAGCCGCAGCGCCTCCCGGTAGGCCCGCTCGGCCAGGTCGAACAGTTGCAGCCGCACCGCGACCAGGCCCAGCACCAGGTGTGCCTCCGGCTCGTCCTGGGCCAGCTCCACCCCGCGCCAGGCCGCGTCCAGCGCCGCCTGCCCGTTGCGCGACGCGGAGAGGAGGGCGGCGGCACTGCGCTGCGCGTACGCGTCGCCCGGCGCACGCGCCAGGATCTCGTCGGCGGTGGCCGCGGCGGGCTTCCAGCGTTCCAGGTCGAGCAGCGCGAACCCGCGCGCCACGAGCGCCGGCACGACCGCCTCGGGCGGGGCGGCGGGCGACGTGCCGGGTGTCTCAGCGGTGCCGTCCACGGTGGGCGTCTCGACGGCGGGCACGAGCGTCTCGACGGCGGCGAGCGCCTCGGCCGGCCGGCCTGCGGCCAGGTGCATCCGGGTCAGCATGGTCAGCGCGGGCAGGTGCCCGGGCTCGGCCGCGAGCAGCGCGGTCAGCTCGCCGATCCCCTCGTCGTAGCGCCCCAGCTCGGCGAGCAGGTGGGCGCGTTGCAGGTAACCGTCGGCGGCGGACTGGTCGGGGGCGGCGTCACTCGGCATCCCGGCGAGCGTATCCGCCCCGACCCACCGCGCGCCGAGGGTGCCCGGCGTCAGGCACTCCGGCAGGACGCGCCCGCCCGGCCGCCGCACGTGCCCAGGCTGCACCACCGGCGCAGCCCGCTCTCGTCCAGGAACAGCCATCCGCACCGCCGGTCCGGGCAGACCCGCACCGTGAACCGGGCCGGATCGGCGAGCAGCTGCGCGCCGCTGAACGCGGCGGCGTGCACCGGCAGCCGGAGCCCGGCCGCCAGGTCGGGCCACCACCTGCCGCGTCCGTCTGCCTCGCGCCGGAAGACGAGCGTACGGGCGGCGGCCTCGGCGGCCCGCGCGACGTTCTCGAAGGCAGGGCCGTCGTCCGGGTCGACCAGGCTGGCGTAGAGCGCGGCGCGGAGCGTACGGGCCTCGTCGAGCACCGCCTCCGCCGCTGCCGGGTCGCGGCGCGCGAGGTGCAGCAGGCGGTTCGTCGAGACCTCGTCCACCAGCCCGACGTGACCGGCCCAGACGGCGAGGGTGCGGTAGCCGCGCAGCCACTCGGCGCCGGGCAGCGGCGGCTCGTGCCCCCACCCGGCGAGGGTGTTGCAGAAGTCCAGGGCCGGGTGGCCGCCCACGCTCCACGGCAGGCTCTCGTCGCCGACCCGGATCTCGTGCATCGGCCGGGTGGTCCGGTCCAGCCGGTCGTCGCCCGCGAGCACCCGGCGCTGCACCTCCCGGAGGCGGGGCCCCGGCTCGACGCCGAAGTCGGCCGCGAGCAGGTCCCGGGTGGCGCGGTAGAGGCGCAACGCGTCGGCCCGCCGGTCGCCCCGGTACAGGGCGGTCATCAGGACCGCCACGAGGTGTTCCCGCGTCGGGTGCTGGGCGGCCAGCGGCATCAGGTCGGCTATCGCGCGCGTGTGCCGGCCCAGCGCGAGCTGCGCCTCGGCCCGCAGTTCCACGGCGACAAGGCGAAGTTCCTCGACCGTGCCGTGCAGCCGGTCCCGCAACTCGTCGTCCGCCGCGTCGGCGAGCAACGGCCCGCGCCAGAGGGCGAGCGCCCGGTCGAGCGACCGCACCCGCCCGGCGGGATCGGCGGTCCGCCCGGCCGCCCGGACCAGGTCGGCGAACTCGTCGACGTCGACCCGGTGCCCGTCCTCCTCCACCGCGTAGCCCTCACCCCGGGTGCTGATCAGAACCCCGTACGGGTTGAGCGAGCCCCGCAGCCGCCCGATGTACGTCTGCACCGCACTCCGGGCCGTGGCCGGCGGCCGGCCGTTCCAGAGCAGGTCGATGAGGCGATCGGTCGGCACCACCCGGCCCACGTCGAGCAGCAGCACCCCGAGCAGGCAACGCTCCTGGCGCCGGCTGCCGACGTCGACCGGCCGGCCGTCGTGGCGGGCCTCGAACGGCCCGAGCAGGCGGAACTCCATACCGAACAGGACGACCCGGTACCGGCCGGGGGTTGTCGCCCGACGGTGATCGCGTGGTGAGGGACCCGGCCGACCGGGTCCGCCCGCGCGACGCCTGCCGCTCGACACGGTGAGCCGGTGGTGAGCGGGCACGGCGATGCTCGCCGCCCGGACCAGCGAGGGATGGAGTGGAACATGCGGTTCAGGATGAGTATCGCGGTGGCGAGCGTCGTGGTGGCGGTGGTCGCGGCCCTACCAGGGTCGGCATCCGCCGCGCCGGAGCGGCATCCCGCCCCGGGTGCCTGGGAGCCGGCACCCCAGGCGCCGTTCGAGATGCCCGCCGGCGCGCGGTGCGAGTTCGCTGTACGGGTCGAGCCGATCGTGGACGAGGTGCGGAAGCTGACGATCGAGACCTACCCGGACGGCGCCCCGAAGCGAGAGTTGTTCACCGGCGCTCTGATCAACCGGGTGACGAACCTGGAGACCGGCGCCACCTCGACGGCGGACGCGAGCGGCACCGCCCTCGTCGTCTACCGCACCGACGGCTCGATGACCTGGTACGTGACCGGGCCGGTGCTGCTCGGCTTCCGGGAGAACGCCGGCACGCTGCCGAAGGGGCTGTGGATCGTCGACGGCCAGTTCCGGGTGGAGTTCTCCCCCACCTACGACAAGACGATCACGATGCTCCACGGCACGACCCACAACGTCTGCACCGACGTCGACTGATCGGGTGACGCGGTGACCGGCGTCCCCGGTCACCGCGTCAGTCGGCCGGCGCCTCGTAGACCAGGGCCACAGAAATTCCGGCCAGCCCCTCCCCGCGCCCGGTGAAGCCCAGCCCGTCGGTGGTGGCGGCGGAGACGGTCACCGGGGCGCCGACCGCCTCGGAGAGCACCCGCTGCGCCTCCTCCCGGCGCGGCCCGATCTTGGGGCGGTTGCCCACCACCTGCACCGACACGTTGCCGATGTGGAAGCCCGCCGCCCGTACCCGGCGAGCGCTCTCGGTCAGCAGCGCCACCCCCGACGCGCCCGCCCACTCCGGCTGGTCCACCCCGAAGTTCGCGCCCAGGTCGCCGAGGCCGGCGGCGGAGAGCAGGGCGTTGCAGGCGGCGTGTGCCGCCACGTCGGCGTCGGAGTGGCCGGCCAGGCCGTCCTGGTCGGGCCAGTGCAGGCCGGCGACCCAGCAGGGTCGTCCGGCAGCGAACGCGTGCACGTCGGTGCCGACGGCCACCCGAGGAACGATCATGACCAGAGGGTACGCGTCGCGCCTTGACGGCGGCCTGGGCTGTGGTTAGCTTTGGTTGTTGTACGCCCCAGTGTCGCCTCTGCCTCGTGCAAGCGCCTGGGGCTCTTTCGTTGCCGTCGGCGCGGCGGGCGATCCCTCGCGATCGTCACGCTTAGCATCCGTTCCGTGACGCATCACCCCCATGCTTGAACGGTGCACCACTGGATCTCGCCCGGCAGGTTCCACCCCTATCTGGCTGCCGCCGGTGGCGACGAAAGCAAAGCCTGCGAGTTGTACGAGTGGAGCGTCGCCCTCACAGGCGCGTCGTTCGAGGCGTTCCACTACGTCGAGGTCGTTACCCGCAACGCGCCTTCCAGAGGTGCCCAAGATCCTCTTCCGGCTCGACAACGTCGATTGGACGGTCGGTGAGGTGAACCGGCTCCGAGCGGCGGGTGAACCACGCGACGCACTCCTCGCCGACATCATCGAGGTCAGCCGGAAGCACGGGTGGACCGAGGGGCGTTATCAGGTGTTCGGACTCACGGCGCCGGGGTCGGCGGGCCATCTGACGCTACCGACGCCGATCCCGCACCACGGCCGAGGCAGAGGTAGCGCTTTCACGCAAGGCCAGCGGTATGTCGTCCGAGACCGCCTCCGCCGGGCTCGATCCACCGCCGACCTGTGAGGCGGTCAGGCGCCGGTGGCAAGCAGGTGTTCGGCCAGGGCCAGGTCGAACGGGCGAGTGATCTTCAGGGCCAGCTCGGAGCCGGGTACGCAGGTCACCGCGCCCCCCTGCTTCTCGACCAGCCCGGCGTCGTCGGTGAGCGCGTCACCAGCCGAACTGTGGGCCGCGATCAGCACCGACCGACGGAAGCCCTGCGGCGTCTGCACCGCCCGCAGCGCTGACCTGTCGACAGTGCCGAGCACCCGCTCGGCCGCGTCGACCTCCTTGATCGTGTCGACCACCGCAAGCACCGGGATCACCGCGTCGTGCCCGTCGCGGACCGCCGCGGCCACCGACTCGACCAGGTGGGGCGGGGTGAGCGCGCGGGCCGCGTCGTGCACCAGGACGATGTCCGGGCCGGCGGGAACTGCTGCGAGGGCCGCCGCCACCGACGCCTGGCGTTCGGCGCCACCGGGTACGACTGTCACCGGGGCCACGGGGTCGAGCATCGCGCGTACCGCCTCGACCTCGGTCGCCGGTGCGGCCACCACGATCGTGTGCACCGAGGGCGCGGCGGCGATCCGGCGGACCGCGTGCACCAGTAGCGGCTCACCGGCGAGCAACCGGAGTGCCTTGGGGGCGCCGGGTCCGAGGCGTACGCCGGCACCTGCCGCAGGAACGAGGACCGCGACGTCACCGCGCGGATTGAGCTGCGCGGTCACGTCGCGGTCCTCGGATTCGTTCGCTGCGGGGTGGGTAGAGGCAGAGGCGTGGATCAGGCCTCGGTCAGCACCTTGTCGAGCAGCGTCTCGGCCTCGTCCTTGGTGCTCTTCTCCGCCAGCGCGACCTCGCCGACGAGGATGTCACGAGCCTTGGCGAGCATCCGCTTCTCGCCCGCCGACAGGCCCCGCTCCCGCTCCCGGCGCCACAGGTCGCGGACGACCTCGGCCACCTTCAGCGGGTTACCGGAGGCCAGCTTCTCCAGATTCGCCTTGTAACGCCGCGACCAGTTGGTCGGCTCCTCGGTGTGCGGTGCACGGAGCACGTCGAAGACCTTGCCCAGGCCCTCTTCGCCAACCACTTCGCGCACACCCACGATCTCGGCGTTCTCGGCGGGCACCCGGACCGTCAGGTCACCCTGCGCGACCCTCAGGACGAGGTATTCCCTGGGCTCGCCCTTGATGACCCGAGTCTCGATTGCCTCGATGAGTGCGGCCCCGTGGTGGGGGTAAACAACGGTCTCGCCGACACTGAAAACCATAGGTTCGAAACCCCTTTCGCTGTGTCTAGGGTAACACGCTCAGGCACCGATGTCTCACCGCTGTCCTGATCGTTGGCGCAGCTCAGGGGCCCTGTGAGAGGTATTTCTTCAGCTTGACAGGCGGTCAAACCGATGCTTTCGACACGCTCCGTGAGGAACACGTGACAACCCGGTAAGGGTGACGGGAGCGTCCGGATCTAGGGCTATGCGCTCCTTCCATGGTAGCTCCGCAACTCCATCCGCGCCCAGGTGTGGCGTTACGGCGGCCGTTGCGGGACGCTGGTGAGGGACGTGACGTCCGCTCACCGAGACGTTCCTGGGGGTCCGATGGGCGTGCCTGACGCTGACGGCCAGGGGTCGTCGGACGGGCTCCCCGGCCTGCCCCCGGAGTGGGGACGGGTGGTCGTCCCGGACGACGCCTCGGCGCTCGCCGACGAGGCCCGGCAGGTCCGCCGGGAGCTGCGCCGCGCGCGGCGGGGCTCCGGCCGGCGTACGACTCCGGCCCGGCTCGGGCTGCCGGTGCTGATCCTGCTCGTGTCGGTGCTCGTCACGCTCGCCGGGCTGGCCGCCGTCACATGGCCGCGTACCGGCACCCGGTCCGGTGCGCCGACGGTGCTCCCGCGCTCCACCGCCGCGCCGCAGCCGGTCGGCCCGCTGCCCGCACTGGACCTGGTCGGCGCGGACGACACGCCGGTGCCGCTGCGTAGCCTGCTGCCCGCCGTGATCATCCTGGTCGACGCCTGCGCCTGCGCCGAGCAGGTCGGCACCGCGGCACGCGCCGCCCCGCCCGGCGTCACCGTGGTCACCGTGACCGAGGGCCGCAGTGCCGGGCCCGCGAGCGTCCCGGGGGTACGCCCGCTCGGCGACCCGGCCGGCGGCCTGCGCTCCTACCTGCACCTGTCGCCCCACCCCGGCACCGCCGCCGCGCTGCTCGTGGACCGGCAGGGCACGCTGGTGCGGGTGGTGCCGGAGCTGGGCCCGTTGTCGGCCTACGGCGCCGACCTCGCCCGGCTGGGCGGCTGAGCCACCGGCCCGACCGCGCTCAGTAGAGCGCTTCGAGCCGGGCGTCCAGTTCGGCCCGGCCGCGTACACCGCTGAACCGCACCAGCACCGGTGCGCCCGTGCCGCCCAGCACGGGCAGCTCCAGCCGCCCGCCGCACCGGAGCACCCGCCGCGCGTCACCGTCCCCGGCGCCGGAGAGCCGGACGGCGACCACACCGTCCCCCGAGCAGCTCACAGTCAGCCGGTAGTCGTCGCCGCGCGAGGGGTTCACCTGCCGTACGACGGGTGGGCCGTCCGGCGTCAGGCTTGACGTCTCCCGCCACACCACGTGCGACATCCTGAGAACACGCGCGGTGCCGTCCGCCTCCACCCGCATCACCACCGACCGCTCCGGCTCGGTGACCGCCCCACGGCGCACCCCCGGCGGCAGATCGCTTCCCGGGCGGGACGGCCAGACGACGCCGGTCGGCGGGTCGACCATCACAGTGCGGAAGAACGCCTCGGCACTCGCGGCCGGTGCCGCGGTGGCCGGACCGGGCTCCGGTGCCGCCGCCCGCCACCAGGCCGCGCCGGCGGCCAACGCCAGGGCGGTCAGCACGGCCAGCGGTACCCGCCCGTCCCGCTCGTCGGAGGCCATGACGGCAGCGTATCGGCGCGGCCCGGGCGGGGCGAGCCGTCAGCCCACCCGTTCCAGCAACACCGCGTAGAGCGTCAGGCCCGGCCCGAACGCGAGCATCACCACCCAGCGCGGGGACGGCTCCGCGCGCCACAGCCGGTCCAGGATCAGCAGCACCGTCGGGGACGAGCAGTTGCCGTGTTCGGCGAGCGTGCCCCGGGACGCGTCGAGCCCGTCCGGCGGCAGAGCCAGCTCACGCTCCACCACGTTGAGGATCCGCGGACCGCCCGGGTGCACCGCCCAGCCGTCCACGTCGGAACGTTCGCACCCGTGCCGCGCCAGCAGGTCGTCGATCAGCGTCCGGACATGCCGGGAGAGGACCTGCGGCACCTTCGGCGACAGCCCCATCCGGAAGCCGGTGTCGGTGACGTCCCAGGTCATGTGGTCGGCAGTGGAGGTGTCGGTGACCGAGGTGACCTCGCGCAGCGCGTACCCCCGGCCGCCCGGGACGACCACGGCGGCGACCGCGGCGTCCGAGAACAGCGCGTGGGAGACGATCTGCTGGGTGTCCACCCGGGCGCCCGGCGGCTGGATGTGCAGGCTGGTCAGCTCCGCGCAGAGCAGCAGCGCCGGCCGCCCCCGGGCGGTGACGAAGTCGCTCGCCGCGCCCAGCCCGGGCAGGGCCGCGTAGCAGCCCATGTGCCCGACGAACATGCGCTGGGTGGCGGGAGACATGCCGAGGTCCCGGGCGAGCAGGATGTCCAGCCCCGGGGTGGCGTACCCGGTGCAGGAGCAGACGATGAACAGCCCGATGTCGGCGGCGTCCAGGCCGGCGGCGGTGAGCGCCCGGCCGACCGCCTCCTTGCCCAGCGGTAGCGCCTCCACCTGGTAGCGGCGCATCCGGCGCTCGGTCGGCCACTCCGAGACGTCCTCCAGCAGCGGGTTGACCGCCGCCTGCCGCCGGGTCACGCCGGAGTTCGCGAAGATCCGCTCGGCCAGTGCCCGGGTGCTCCCCTGGAAGTGCCCCGCGAAGAAGCCCGTCCACAGCTCGTCCTGCGCCGCCGCCGGCGGTTGTGCCGTACCCAGACCCGCGATCACCGGTATGCCCACGTCCCCACCCTCGCCCTTCACTCGCACCGACTCTGGTCACCGTGCCGCTTTTCGTCAGCGACTGCGGGGCTCGCAAAACCGGCTCACTCCTCGCGCTCACCAACGAGGGAGCGTGCTGTCGCGGTCCGGGTCGCCGCCCAGCGCGGCGATGCCGAGCCAGTCGGCGCACACGTCGGACGTGGCCGGATGCAGCGAACCGCAGCGGGCGTCCCGGTAGAGCCGCTCCAGCGGATGCCCACGCCGCGTCGCCGAGGTGCCCGCCGCCTCCAGCATGGAGGCCGCGACGTCGGCCGCGGTGGTGCCGGCGAGCAGCTTGGCCCGCCACACCCAGCGGTTCGTCTCGGCGTCGCCGGGCGCCTCGTCGACCCGCCGGGCCGCCTCGGCGACCACCAGTTCGGCGGCGGCGGTGGCCGCGTCGGCCCGGCCCAGACGGGCCCGCACGGCGGGCAGGCCGGCCAGGTTGCGCGCGTTGAGGTGCTCGGCCGCGGCGTCGACGGCGGCCCGGGCCACGCCGACGTAGACCGCCGCGTAGCTCGCCACCAGCCAGTGCGGCATGAGCTGGGCGACGACCAGGGCCAGCCC
The DNA here is from genome assembly GCF_040652815.1 of Micromonospora sp. NPDC048169. NCBI lineage: Bacteria > Bacillati > Actinomycetota > Actinomycetes > Micromonosporales > Micromonosporaceae > Micromonospora > Micromonospora sp. NPDC048169. Next base: position 131,325 of record NZ_JBEZMS010000012.1, on the reverse strand, counting down.
TTCGACGCCGCCGAGCAGCCGGTCGGCCGGGACCGTCACGTCCAGGTGCACGTCGTGCGAGGAGGTGGCCCGCATGCCGAGCGAGTCCCAGGTGGGCTCGACGGTGATCCCGTCCCCGGCCGGGACCAGGAACTGCGACACCACCGACTGGTCGGCGGCGCTGCGGGCGGCCACCAGGTAGCCGTCCGGGTGGCCGGCCCCGGAGCAGAACGTCTTGCTGCCCTTGATGTGCCAGCCACCCTCGACCGGCTCGTAGACGGTGCTGAGCTGGGACAACCGGGCGCCGGCGCCGCGTTCGCTCATCGCGACCGCGTACCAGGCGCCGGCGGCCGCCGCGCGCAGCAACCGGTCCCGCGCCGCCAGCGCCTCGTCCGGTACGCCGAGCGCCTCGGCCAGTTCCTCGGTGACCGCGCCCAGCGCCCCGGTGACCGAGGCGTGCATGTTGAACACCAGCGCGGTCGCGCCGTTGCCCCGGGCCAGTTCGGTGGCGACAGCTGCGTACTCGGCGAAGCTCGCGCCCGCGCCGCCCAGCTCGGGGGGCACCATCAGGCCGAACAGCCCTGCTTCCCGCAGGTCCGCGAAGTCGTCCACGGGGAACGAGCCGTCCCGGTCGTGCCCGGCCGCGCGGGCGGCCAGTCGCGGCGCCAACCGGCGGGCCGCCTCCAGCGCGTGCACAGTCATGTCGCCCCCTTCTCGCGTCCTTTACCCCGGGCGGCCCCGGCTACCCGCTCCGGCGCCCCCAGCCCTGGTACAGCACCGCCGTCGACCGGGTCGGCACGATGCGCGGTTCGGTCCGGCCCGGACGGTCGCCGCCGCGCATGCGGCGCAGCAGCCACGCGAGCGTCCCGCCCAGCTCCGGGCGGACCCCGCGCACCGTCAGCGACACGCCGTGCCGGGCGCACTCGGCGACCAGTGCGCGGGCGTCGACGAACAGCCGCGGGTCGTGGATGCCACGCGGCACCGTGGGCAGCCGTTCGCCCAGCTCCACCGCGACCAGCCGGGCCAGCAGCGTGTCGTTGAGCGTGTCCAGCACCAGCAGGCCGCCGGGTCGCAGCAGCCGGCACGCCTCGGCGACCGCCCGCCGCCAGTCCGGTACGTGCTCCAGCACCTCCCCGGCGGAGACCACCGCGGCGCAGCCGTCGGCCAGCGGCACCGCCGTCGCGTCGCCCTGGATCACGGTCACGCCGTGCTTCGCGGCCTGGTCGAGCGCGGAGCGGGTCAGGTCCACCCCGACGTGGTGGTAGCCCTTCCCGGCCAGGTGCGGCGCCAGCAGCCCGGCGCCGCAACCCAGGTCGACGAGCGGATCGTCCGGCGTGGACGACGGAGGCACGAGTGCCGCGCGCGCCCGCGCCAGCCAGTGCAGCATCGCGAACGCTCCGTCCGGCCGCCACCACTCGCCGGCCAGGTCGTCGTACTGCCGGGGGTCGTTCGGCGGCAGCACCCGGTACGGAGTGGACACCGGGGACGCGTCGGGCATGCGTCGAGCGTGGCACGACTGCCCGGTAACGACCAGACTTCCGGTATGTCGACACGGGTGTCAGGGCTCGTCCGGGCGAGCCATCCGGAGCCGGCGGCGGCGGTCACCGTGGTCGCCGCGCTGCTCGCCGCCGGTGTCGGGCACTCCGCGGCCGGTGTCGTCGCGGTGGGGCTGACGGTGCTGGCCAGTCAGCTCGCGGTCGGGTGGAGCAACGACCTGATCGACGCCGACCGGGACGCCGCGGTGGGGCGTACCGACAAACCGGTGACCACCGGCGCGGTGGCCCGGCCGACGCTGGCCCGCGCCACCGCGGTGGCCGCCCTCGCCGTGCCCCTGCTGGCGCTGGCCGGCGGCCCGGCCGCGGCGGCCTGCGCCACCCTGGGCCTGGTCTCCGCGCTGCTCTACAACCGGCCGCTGAAGTCGACGCCGGTTTCGGTGCTGCCCTACGCGGTCTCGTTCGGCGCGCTGCCCGCGTTCGTGGTGCTCGCGCTGCCCGGCTCGCCGGCGCCCCCGGTCTGGCTGGTGGCCGCCGCCGCGCTGCTCGGCGCCGGCGCGCACTTCGCCAACGTGCTGCCCGACCTGGCCGACGACGCCCGGACCGGGGTGCGCGGGCTGCCGCACCGGATCGGGCCGGTGGGCAGCCGGCTGGCCGCCGCCGGGCTGCTGCTCGCGGCCACTGTCACGCTGGTCCTCGGCCCGCCCGGGCCGCCGTCGTGGACCGGCCTGTCGGCGGTCGCCGCCGCCGTCGCCGTGCCGGCGGCCGGCTGGTACGCGGGACGCTCCGCGCCCGGACGCTCGGCGGCCGCCTTCCGGGCTGTGCTGGTGGTGGCGCTCATCGATGTGGTGCTGCTGGTGACGAGCGGCCGGGTGGTCTGAGCAGCTCCCTCCGAGGTGGTATTGCCGGGTCCGCGTGCGGGCCTCGATCAGCTCCAACTACCCTGGAGCGCGGTCTGCGCGGGTATGGCCACCCCGTGCCCGGTGGTCGACCGGGCGGGGATCGTGACGAGGAGGACCGACGTGACGCGCTCGATCAGGGGTTCCCGGGGGCCGGCCCTGCTGCTGGCCGGCACGGCGGCGGCGGCGAGCCTGCTGCTGTCCGGGTGCGGCGCCGGGCAGATTTCCGAGACCGCCAACAAGATCCCGTCGGTACAGGGCGTCAACGTCCAGACCTCCGACAACCTCTACAAGGTGCGCGGGCTCTACGTGCAGTTCCCGGGCCCGAAGGGCTACGAGGCCGGGTCGAACGCGCCGGTCAACGTGGTGATCTACAACGACAGCGAGAAGCCGGTGACCGTGACGGTCACGACCGACAGCGCGCGGGAGATCGTGCTCACCGGTTCCGGCGCGGGCGAGAGCGGCGCGGCCACCCCGACCGGTTCGCCCACCGAGCCGGTGACCACCTCGCCGACCGCGTCCGACCCGAGCGCCTCGCCGAGCCAGTCGCTGGAGGTGACCGGGTCGCCGTCGGCCAGCCCGTCGCCGAGCGAGAGCGAGTCCGCGCCCGCCGGTCAGCCGGCCCGGATCGAGATCCCGGCGCTCAGCTACGCCCAGCTCAACGCCGGCAACCCGCGGTTCCTCCAGCTCGTCGGCCTGAACGAGAAGCTGCTCGTCGGCCAGCAGGTCAACCTGACCTTCGACTTCGGCGACGGCAAGGTCGTCAAGACCCCGGCCCCGATCGGCATCCCGCTGACGGCGGAGGCCACGCCGTCGAAGATCGTGAACCCGCGTGAGCACGCCGGTGAGGACGGCGGCGCCGAGGGCGGCCACTGACCTCCCCCTCCTTCCGTCGGCACCGCCGCCGTGGCCAGCGCCACGCCGGCGGTGTCGCCGTTTCGGGTGGGCTTTCGTCGTACGGGCCGGTTAGCGTCCGGTGGTGACCTCGTCCCGATCGACCCCCTCCCGTGCCGGCGCCGGCCGCGGTCGCGCCGCCACCCGCGAACCCCGCCCGGCCTACGAGTGCGACGCCTGCGGCCACCAGCCGCCGAAGTGGGTGGGCCGGTGCCCCGAGTGCGGCGAGTGGGGCTCGGTGGTCGAGTGCACGGTCACCGGTCCCATGGTCTCCGGCCGGGTGGTCAGCTCACGGATGCCGGCCGAGCCGGCCCGGCCGATCGCCGCGATCAGCGCCGCGCCCGCCCGGGCCCGCCCCACCGGCGTCAGCGAGCTCGACCGGGTGCTCGGCGGCGGGCTGGTTCCCGGCGCTGTGGTGCTGCTCGCCGGTGAGCCCGGCGTGGGCAAGTCGACGCTGCTGCTCGACGTGGCCCAGCAGTGGGCGGCCGGTGCCGGCAGCCCGTCGCTGGTGGTCAGCGGCGAGGAGTCGGTCAGCCAGGTGCGGCTGCGCGCCGAGCGGATGGGCGCCCTGCACGACCAGCTCTACCTGGCCGCCGAGAGCGACCTGTCGGCGGTGCTCGGCCACCTCGACGCGGTCAAGCCGGGGCTGCTGGTGCTCGACTCGGTGCAGACCATCTCGACCACCGGCACCGAGGGCGTGCCGGGCGGCGTCACCCAGGTCCGCGCGGTCACCGCCGCGCTGGTCGCGGTGGCCAAGGAGCGCGGCATCGCCACCGTGCTGGTCGGGCACGTCACCAAGGACGGCCAGGTGGCCGGTCCCCGGGTGCTGGAGCACCTGGTCGACGTGGTGCTGCACTTCGAGGGCGACAAGCACTCCTCGCTGCGCATGGTGCGCGGCGTGAAGAACCGCTTCGGCGCGGCCGACGAGGTGGGCTGCTTCGAGATGCACGAGGGCGGCATCAGCAGCCTGGCCGACCCGTCCGGGCTGTTCCTGACCCGCTACTCCGAGCCGGTGCCGGGCACCTGCGTGACGGTGGCGATGGAGGGGCGCCGGGCGCTGGTGACCGAGGTGCAGGCGCTGATCGGGGCAACTGTCGCCGGCTCGCCCCGGCGCACCGTCTCCGGCCTCGACAGCGCCCGGCTCGCCATGGTCCTCGCGGTTCTCCAGCGCCGCACCGAGCGGCTCACGCTGCACGACCGGGAGGTCTTCGCCGCCACCGTCGGCGGCATCCGGGTGGTGGAGCCGGCGGCCGACCTGGCCGTGGCGCTCGCCGTCGCGTCCGGCGGGCTCAACCTGGCGCTCAACCCGCATCTGGTGGCCATCGGCGAGGTGGGCCTCACCGGCGAGGTCCGCCGCGTCGGCGCGGTCCCCCGCCGGCTGGCCGAGGCCGCCCGGCTCGGCTTCCGGCTGGCCCTCGTGCCGCCCGGCTGCGGGCCGGAGAGCAGCGGCGCCGGGCCGGAGAACATGCGGGTGATCGAGGTCACCGACGTGCGAGCCGCCCTCCAGGCGGCCGCCCGCGCGTCGGCGGAGTGACACGGGTGGGATCCGCCGGGCGTTTCCGGGCAGGCCACGCAGGCCGCACCGACCCGCCCGAGCCGGGCATCGTGACACATCACAGTAACCACGAGAGCACCCACCGCATGGCAGTCCGTAGACTGTGCCCGTGCCGATCGACCGCGATGCCACAAAGCCCGCAACGGCGACGCCGCACGCCCGTACCGGCGCCGTGAGCGGCAACACCGCTCGTGCCATCAGCGTGAGCGTCAACGGAAGCGTCGGCGGCGGGGCCGGCGCCGACCCGCTGCGCGCCAATCTCGCCCTGATGGCGCCCGGGACCGCCCTGCGCGACGGCCTGGAGCGGATCCTGCGCGGCCGCACCGGCGCGCTGATCGTGCTCGGCTACGACAAGGTGGTCGAGCAGATCTGCACCGGCGGCTTCCCGATGGACGTGGAGTTCTCCGCCACCCGGGTCCGGGAGCTGTGCAAGATGGACGGCGCGGTGGTGCTCTCCAGCGACGGCACCCGGATCGTGCAGGCCGGCGTGCACCTGATGCCCGACCCGTCCATCCCCACCGAGGAGTCCGGCACCCGGCACCGCACCGCCGAGCGGGTGGCCCGGCAGACCGGCTACCCGGTCATCTCGGTCAGCCAGTCGATGCGGATCATCAGCCTCTACGTCAACGGCCAGCGGCACGTGCTGGACGACTCGGCAGCCATCCTGTCCCGTGCCAACCAGGCGCTCGCCACGCTGGAGCGCTACAAGCTGCGGCTGGACGAGGTCTCCGGCACGCTCTCCGCGCTGGAGATCGAGGATCTGGTCACCGTCCGCGACGCGGTGGCGGTGGTGCAGCGGCTGGAGATGGTCCGCCGGATCGCCGACGAGATCGCCGGCTACGTGGTGGAACTGGGCACCGACGGCCGCCTGCTGGCCCTTCAGCTCGACGAGCTGATGGCCGGCGTGGACGCCGACCGCACCCTGGTCATCCGCGACTACCTGCCGACCGGCCGCAAGTCGCGCACGCTCGACGAGGCGCTCGTCGAGCTCGACCTGCTCAGCGCCACCGAACTCATCGACCTCGTGGCGGTGGCGAAGGCGATCGGTTACCCGTCCGCCTCGGACGCGCTCGACGCGGCGGTCAGCCCGCGCGGTTTCCGCCTGCTGGCGAAGGTGCCCCGGCTGCCGGTCGCCGTGGTCGACCGGCTGGTGGTGCACTTCGGCAGCCTCCAGCGGCTGCTCGGCGCGACTGTGGAAGACCTCCAGGCGGTCGAGGGCGTGGGCGACGCCCGCGCCCGTGGCGTCCGCGAGGGCCTGTCCCGGCTCGCCGAGGCGAGCATCCTCGAACGGTACGTCTGACCGACTGCTCAGCCGGTGACAGTCAGCTTCACCGGCTCGCTGATCTTGGTGCCGACCCGGGCGAACAGCTGGTACGCCCCGATCGCGGCGAACTCACCGCTCGCGACCCCGTTGGCGCACCTGTTGTCCCGCCGGCCGTTCCAGCCCAGCTCGTAGGAGCGCTCGAAGTTCGGCGTGAACGACTGCACGTCCGAGCCCTTGCCGGTGCCGCAGGTGTCCGACGACCAGACCTTCTCCGCGCCCGACTTCAGGTACAGCTCCTGGAGATCGGCGCCGACGTCCCGGCTGCACGTACGGTTCGACACGTTCTTGACCTTGAGGCGCAGCGTGACCACAGTGCCCCGCTGGGCGGTGGGCGGCACCGCCACCGGCGTCACCAGCAACTCGGAGTCGGTGCAGGTGCCGTCATCGGAGACCGGCTGGCCGGTGGCGCCGCCGTTGCCGTTGCCACCCCCGTTGTTCACGCCCCCGCCGGTGTTCGCGCCGCCGCTGCTCGCGCCACCGTCGCCGGTGCCGCCGCCGGTGTTCGCGCCGCCGCCGCTGTCGCCGGCCGTCGGTGACGGGCCGCCCGACTGCGGGGTCAGCACCGAACCGGACGGGTCGGGCTGAGCGCCGGCGGAACCGCTCGGGGACGGGTCCGTACCCGGCGCACCGGTGTTGCGGTCCGTGCCGGTGCAGGAATAGAGCAGGACAATCAGGAAGAGCAGCCCTGCTCCGAGCACGACGGCACGACGCCGCCAGTACACGGCAGGGGGCAGGGGGCCGACCGTCAGACGCATGATGCGCCTACCGTAGCCGCGCGGCGCACGGCTCGCCGGTCCGACGCGCCGGGAACCCGCCGCGGCACCCGGACAGCCGTCCACAGTGGAGTGCGACGATCACCGTCAGAGGTAGACCTTGCGCTGGTAGATCGCGTGCGCGCCGGCCACCCGGTCGAGGAAGAGCAGCCCCGCGCAGTGGTCGATCTCGTGCTGGAGCGCACGCGCCTCGAAGCCGTCGGTCACCAGCCGGACCGGCTCGCCGCTGCCCGGAAGCACACCCTCGACCACCAGGCGGCTGGCCCGCTTCACATCGCCGGTCAGGTCCGGCACCGACATGCAGCCCTCCCGGCCGGCCTTCCACCGGGACGCCTCCACCACCCGGGCGTTGCAGAGCACGAACGTGCCGTGCACCGTGACCGCCTTCGGATGCCCCGTCACGTCCACCGCGAACACCTGCGCGCTCACCCCCACCTGCGGCGCCGCCAGGCCCACACAGCCGGGCGAGACGCGCATCGTGGCCACCAGGTCGGCGGCGAGGCGCACCACCTCGGCAGACGTCGGGTCGACCTCCGGGCCGGGTTGGCTCAGCACCGGCTCCGGGGCCGTGACCACCGGACGCACCGCACCGGAGACGCCGAGCTTCTCCGGTGTCCAGCCGCCCAGGCCCGCGTACTCCGGCCCGGTCACAGCAGATCCGTGTCCGCCGGGCGGAGGCTGACCCCCACGCCCAGATCCGCGGCGACCCGGGTGAGCCGGCCGGCCACCTCGTCCGACACGCCGGGCGGCAACTCGACCTCGGCGACCACCACGTAGAGCGAGCCGGTCAGCCGGGTGCTCAGGTCGGTGACGTTCCCGCCCGCGTCGGTGAGCACCCGGGTCATCGCCGCGACGATGCCCATCCGGTCCGCGCCGTGCACCGCCAGCACGTACGGCTCGCCCGTGGGCTCGCTGCCGCCGTCCGGCGTGACAGCGCGTACGGTGGCCAGCAGGTGACCGTCGGCGGCGAGCGGGGCCAGCGCGGCCTCGACGTCGGCGGCGGCCGGGCCAACGCAGATCAGGGTCATCGCGAAGTGTCCACGCAGCCGGGTCATCGTCGAGTCGGTGAGGTTCGCGCCCAGCCGGGCGAGGACCTCCGCGACGTCGGCCACGATGCCCGGCCGGTCCCGGCCGATGACGGTGATCGCGAGCTCGTTCATTCGGACATTCTGCCCCGTCGTCCATGATCGATCGACACCGGCCACCCGCCCGCCCAACCTGCGGGAAAGGCAGTCGTGACATGATCGGCGGCGCGATGTCCGAGCCCACATTCGCCACCCTGGTCAGCCGGTGGTACGAGCGCAACGCCCGCGACCTGCCCTGGCGCAAGCCCGGCATCGGCGCCTGGGCGATCCTGGTCAGCGAGGTCATGCTCCAGCAGACCCCTGTGGTCCGGGTGGTACCCGCCTTCCAGGCATGGCTGGCCCGCTGGCCCGAGCCGCGCGCGCTCGCCGAGGACACCCCGGCCGAGGCGATCCGGATGTGGGGGCGGCTCGGCTACCCCCGCCGGGCGATCCGCCTGCGCGAGTGCGCGGTGGCAATAGTGGAACGGCACGGCGGCGTGGTGCCCGACCGGCTCGACCAGCTGCTGGCGCTACCTGGTGTCGGCACGTACACGGCCCGCGCGGTCGCCGCGTTCGCGTACGGGCAGCGGCACCCGGTGGTGGACACCAACGTCCGGCGGGTGGTGTGCCGGGCGATCGCCGGAGAACCCGACGCCGGCCCCACCACCCGCCCGGCCGACCTGGTCGCCACCGAGGAGCTGCTGCCGATCGAGCCGGCCGCCGCCGCGCTCGCCAGCGCCGCGTTCATGGAACTCGGCGCCGTTGTCTGCACCGCCCGTACGCCGCGCTGCGCGGTCTGCCCGGTCGAGTCGAGCTGCGCCTGGCGGGCCTCCGGGCAGGCCGCCCCGGCCGGACCGACCCGCCGGCCGCAGCGCTACGCGGGCACCGACCGGCAGGTACGCGGACTGCTGCTCGCGGTGCTGCGGGAGTCCACCGGCCCGGTGCCGCACCAGCGGCTGGACCAGGTCTGGCACGACGACGTGCAGCGGGCCCGGGCCCTGGCCGGCCTGGTCACCGACGGCCTGGTGGAACCGGTTGGCGAGGAGTCGTTCCGCCTGGCCGGCGACGGCCCCGCCCTCCCCCTCCCCTGACCGCACCCCACCCACCCGCCCCGCCCCCTCACCGCAAGCGGTGATCAAGGAGTTTGTGTCCCCGAGAAGCCCATCGGGAGACACAAACTCCTTGATCAACCGGGTAGGGGCGGGGCGGGTGGGGTGGGGTGGGTGGGCATGGGAAAGGCGACGGCCCCGGTGGCTTTCGCCTACCGGGGCCGTCGCCCTTCGTGCTCTCGTTATGCGGCGTCGTCCGCGCCGGTGGCGGCGGTGCCGCCGAGGTCCGCCGGGACCGCGTCCGGCACGGCGTCCGGCCGGTCCGCACCCCGGAAGACGAGCTTGGACTTGTCGATGTTCTCCGGGTCGCCCTCGCAGTCCACCACCACGATCTGACCCGGGGTCAGCTCGTTGAACAGGATCCGCTCGGACAGGTTGTCCTCGATGTCGCGCTGGATCGTGCGGCGCAGCGGCCGGGCACCCAGCACCGGGTCGAAGCCCTTCTTCGCGAGGTACTTCTTCGCGTTGTCGGTCAGCTCCAGACCCATGTCCTTGTTGCGCAGCTGGGTCTCGATGCGCTGGATCATGATGTCGACGATCGAGAGGATCTCGGTCTCGCGGAGCTGGTGGAAGACGATGGTGTCGTCGATCCGGTTGAGGAACTCGGGCCGGAAGTGCTGCTTGAGCTCGTCGTTGACCTTCTGCTTCATCCGGTCGTAGTTCGACTCGGAGTCCTCAGAGGCCTGGAAGCCCAGCGACACCGCCTTGGCGACGTCACGCGTACCGAGGTTGGTGGTCAGGATGATGACCGTGTTCTTGAAGTCCACGATCCGGCCCTGGCCGTCGGTGAGGCGCCCGTCCTCCAGGATCTGGAGGAGCGTGTTGAACACGTCCGGGTGGGCCTTCTCGATCTCGTCGAAGAGGACCACCGAGAACGGCCGGCGACGCACCTTCTCGGTGAGCTGCCCGCCCTCGTCGTAGCCGACGTAGCCGGGAGGGGCACCGACGAGCCGGGACACGGTGTACCGGTCGTGGAACTCCGACATGTCGAGCTGGATGAGGGCGTCCTCGCTGCCGAACAGGAACTCGGCCAGCGCCTTGGACAGCTCGGTCTTACCGACGCCGGATGGGCCGGCGAAGATGAACGAGCCGGAGGGGCGCTTCGGGTCCTTCAGGCCGGCCCGGGTACGCCGGATCGCCTTCGAGACCGCCTTGACCGCGTCCTCCTGGCCGATGACGCGCTTGTGCAGCTCGTCCTCCATGCGCAGCAGGCGCGAGGTCTCCTCCTCGGTCAGCTTGTAGACCGGGATGCCGGTCCAGTTGCCGAGCACCTCGGCGATCTGCTCGTCGTCGACCTCGCTGACGACGTCCAGGTCACCGGCCTTCCACTCCTTCTCCCGCTGCGCCTTCTGGCCCAGCAGCTGCTTCTCGGTGTCGCGCAGCTGCGCGGCCCGCTCGAAGTCCTGCGCGTCGATCGCGGACTCCTTGTCGCGGCGCACCTGGGCGATGCGCTCGTCGAAGTCGCGCAGGTCCGGCGGCGCGGTCATCCGGCGGATGCGCATCCGGGCACCCGCCTCGTCGATCAGGTCGATCGCCTTGTCCGGCAGGAACCGGTCGGAGATGTACCGGTCGGCCAGCGTCGCGGCGGCGACCAGGGCGGCGTCGGTGATGGAGACGCGGTGGTGCGCCTCGTAGCGGTCCCGCAGGCCCTTGAGGATCTCGATGGTGTGGGCCAGCGACGGCTCACCCACCTGGATCGGCTGGAAACGACGCTCCAGAGCGGCGTCCTTCTCCAGGTGCTTGCGGTACTCGTCGAGCGTGGTGGCGCCGATGGTCTGCAGCTCACCACGGGCCAGCATCGGCTTGAGGATGCTGGCGGCGTCGATCGCGCCCTCGGCCGCACCCGCACCGACGAGGGTGTGGATCTCGTCGATGAACAGGATGATGTCGCCCCGGGTGCGGATCTCCTTGAGCACCTTCTTCAGGCGCTCCTCGAAGTCGCCGCGGTAGCGGGAACCGGCGACCAGGGCACCGAGGTCGAGCGTGTAGAGCTGCTTGTCCTTCAGCGTCTCGGGCACCTCGCCCTTGATGATCTTCTGGGACAGGCCCTCCACCACGGCGGTCTTGCCGACGCCGGGCTCACCGATCAGCACCGGGTTGTTCTTGGTGCGGCGGGACAGCACCTGCATGACCCGCTCGATCTCCTTCTCGCGCCCGATGACCGGGTCGAGCTTGCCCTCGCGGGCGGCCTGGGTCAGGTTGCGGCCGAACTGGTCCAGCACGAGGCTGGTCGACGGCGCGGCCTCGCCCGGCGCGGCGCCGGCCGCGGCCGGCTCCTTGCCCTGGTAGCCGGAGAGCAGCTGGATGACCTGCTGGCGCACCCGGTTCAGGTCGGCGCCCAGCTTCACCAGGACCTGGGCGGCGACGCCCTCGCCCTCGCGGATCAGGCCGAGCAGGATGTGCTCGGTGCCGATGTAGTTGTGGCCGAGCTGCAGCGCCTCGCGCAGCGACAGCTCCAGCACCTTCTTGGCCCGCGGCGTGAACGGGATGTGCCCGCTCGGCGCCTGCTGGCCCTGGCCGATGATCTCCTCGACCTGCTGACGCACGCCCTCCAGGGAGATGCCGAGGCTCTCCAGGGCCTTTGCCGCGACACCCTCACCCTCGTGGATCAGGCCCAGCAGGATGTGTTCCGTACCGATGTAGTTGTGGTTGAGCATCCGGGCCTCTTCTTGGGCCAGGACGACAACCCGTCGCGCTCGGTCGGTGAACCGCTCGAACATGCCCTCGTGCTCCTCACGTGCCGTGCGCCTTGATGGTCAGATCTCGGCGGGGCCGGTGCGCGGACGTCCGGGACGGGCGTCCGTGCCTCCTTACTCTATCGCCGCGGACCGCCTCCGCTGAGGTCGTGTGCCCCCGCGAATGACCGTTCCGGCGTCGTTTCTGACAACCGTCCACGCTCAGGAGGTGTTCCGGGACCCCTGCCTGTACGCGCAGAGCGAAATTCGACCGGCGGCCGAACGGCCGGTCGAGGTGGACCCGGTGCGTCGCCGGCGCGTCCGCCGGGTCGTCCACAGCCTGTGGACGCAGTCTCCACCGCCTGTGGACAACCGTCCCCGGCGGAGATTTCTTCCCCGACCGTGGACCGGCCGGCCCGCTCGGGCCGCACCGGCCAGCCGGCGCGGCGCGGCCGAAACGGGACCGCGCGACCGGTCGGGGACGCGGACGCGGAAACAGGACACCAGCGCGCAACAGGACACCGACGCGGAAACGGCGACGCCGGCCCGGAGTGGCACTCCGGTCCGGCGTCGCGTCGCCCGTGACGAGGGTGGGGTCAGTGCCCCGCCTTCGCGTGGTACTCGTCCACGATCTCCTGCGGGATCCGGCCCCGGTCGGAGATGTCCTTGCCGGCCTTCTTGGCCCACTCGCGGATGGCCCGGTTCTGCTCGCGGTCGGCGGTCGCCCCGCCCCGGCCCCGAGCGGCCCGGCCACCCACGACCACACCCCCGCGACCGACCTTCGTTCCGTTCGCGATGTACGGCGCGAATACGTCACGCAATTTACCGGCGTTGGATGCGGAGAGGTCGATCTCGTACTGCACCCCGTCGAGCGCGAACTTGACGGTCTCGTCAGCGTCCCCACCGTCCAGGTCATCGACCAGCTTGTGAATGATCTGCTTGGCCACGTCCTACATTCCTTTCGAGCAGGGTTGTGCTCCTGCAATACCCCGAGCACAATAACCCGTCCGGCGCTTGCTCCGTCAATAGGACCGGGTAACGAGCCGGAGAAGGCTTGCGGAGCGCCTACTCGGGCCGGACCAACGGGAACAGGATCGTTTCCCGAATTCCGAGCCCCGTCAGTGCCATCAGCAGCCTGTCGATTCCCATTCCCATGCCTCCGGACGGCGGCATTCCATACTCCATCGCTCGGAGAAAATCCTCGTCCAGCCGCATGGCCTCGTCGTCTCCGCGCGCCGCGAGCTGCGCCTGGGCCACCAGCCGCTCGCGCTGCACGACCGGGTCGACCAGCTCCGAGTACGCGGTGCCCAGCTCGAATCCGAGCACGTAGAGGTCCCACTTCTCGGCCAGGCCCGGCTCGCTGCGGTGGGCCCGGGTCAGCGGGCTGGTCTCCTCCGGGTAGTCCATCACGAACGTCGGCGCCTGAAGGGACGGCACCACCAGTTCCTCGAACAACTCCTCGGCCAGCTTGCCCGGCCCCCACTTCGGGTCGACCGAGAGACCGACCTTGTCCGCGTACTCGACGAGGCGTGCCCTTTCGGTGCGGACGGTGACCTCCTCACCGAGCGCTTCGGAAAGAACACCGAACAGCGACACCGACCGCCACTGCCCGCCCAGATCGAACTCACGCCCGTCGGCGTGGGTCACCACCGTCGAGCCGGCGACCGCCAGTGCGGCCTGCTGCACGAGATTTCGGGTCAGCTCCGCCATCGTGTGGTAGTCGCCGTACGCCTGGTACGCCTCCAGCATCGCGAACTCGGGCGAGTGCGAAGAGTCGATGCCCTCATTACGGAAGTTGCGGTTGATCTCGAAGACGCGGTCCACGCCGCCGACCACCGCACGCTTGAGAAACAGTTCCGGCGCGATTCGCAGATACAGATCCGTGTCGAGCGCATTGCTGTGGGTCACGAATGGGCGGGCCGCCGCCCCGCCGTGCAGCAGTTGCAGCATCGGGGTCTCGACCTCGATGAAGTCCTGACCGTGCAGGGTGTCGCGCAGGCTGCGTACGGCGGTGGACCGGGTGCGTACCATCTGCCGCGCCTGCGGGCGGACGACCAGGTCCACGTAGCGCTGGCGGACCCGGGACTCCTCGCTGAGCGGCTTGTGCGCCACCGGCAGCGGGCGCAGCGCCTTGGCGGTCACCGCCCACTCCTCGGCGAGGACGGACAGCTCGCCGCGCCGGCTGGTGATCACCTCGCCGGTCACGCCGACGTGGTCACCGAGGTCGACCAGACGCTTCCAGTCCGCCAGCCGCTCGGCACCGACCCGGTCCAGCGAGAGCATCGCCTGGACCTCGGTACCGTCACCGTCGCGCAGCGTCGCGAAGCAGAGCTTGCCGGTGTTGCGAATGAAGATCACCCGGCCGGTGACCGAGACCCGGTCGCCGGTGGCGGTGTCGGTGGGCAGGTCGGCGTAGCGCTCCCGCAGCCGCGCGAGCGTGGTGGTGCGCGGGAAGCCCACGGGGTACGGCTCGACGCCCTCGGCGAGCATCCGGTCCCGCTTCTCCCGGCGGACCTTCATCTGCTCGGGAAGGTCGTCGGCGGGGTCTGTTGGCAGGGCGTTCTGCTCGGTCACGGCACGCTTCCTCAGGCCTTGGGGAACATCGGCGGGGTCAGCACATGAGCGTACTCAAGCGCCCGGGCGGCCGTTACGGGATAACCTGCCCGCCATGACCGACCCCACTGCGGCCCTCTCGTTCGGCGCCGCCGCGGCCGAGTACGACCGGTTCCGTCCCCGCTACCCCGAGGCCGCGTTGCGCTGGGCGCTGGACGGGCTGCACGCCGCCCGGGTGGTGGACCTCGGCGCCGGCACCGGCATCCTCACCCGAGGGCTGCTGGCGCTGAGCGGGCCGGTGGCGCGGGTCGTACCCGTGGAGCCCGATCCGGGGATGCGGGCGCAGCTGGCCGCCGCCACGCCTGGCACGACGGCGCTGGCCGGCAGCGCCGAGGCGGTGCCGCTGCCGGACGGGTCGGCGGACGCGGCGCTGGCCGGGCAGGCCTACCACTGGTTCGACAGGGAGCTGGCGCACGCCGAGGTGGCCCGTGTGCTGCGGCCGGGCGGCACGTTCGCGCCGGTCTGGAACATCCGCGACGAGCGGGTCGGCTGGGTCGCGGAGCTGACCCGGATCGCCCACCTCGGCGACAACGCGGGCGACGTGACCCAGCGGTACGCGGACTTCGGCCCCGCCTTCACGGCGGTCGAGGTGGGCGAGTTCGCGCACGCCACCACGCTCACTCCGGACGAGGTGGTGGCGATGCTGCACACCCGCTCGTTCTGGCTGACCGCCGACGCGGACGAGCGGCGGCGGGTGGACGCGGAGCTGGCGGAGCTGTTCGCCACCCACCCCGACCTGGCCGGCCGGGACGCCGTCGAGCTGCCGTACCGCACGATGGTGCTCCGGGCGTGCCGGAGTTGAAGCGGCGGCGTTGAAGCGGCGGCGTTGAAGCGGCGGCGTTAAGAAGGGGCCCTTCCTCTACCGGAGGCGTTAAGAGGGGGCCCTTCCTTGCACCTCAGACGTTGCGGTCGTAGACCATCCGCAGGCCGATCAGCGTGATCATCGGCTCGTGGTGGGTGATGGTGTGGCACTCGCCGAGCACCAGCGAGGCCAGGCCGCCGGTGGCGATGACCGCCTTCACGCCGCCCAGCTCCTCCGACATGCGCTCGACGATCCGGTCCACCTGGCCCGCGAAGCCGAAGTAGAGCCCGGCCTGAAGGCACTCGACAGTGTTCTTGCCGATCACCGAGCGCGGCCGGGTCGCCTCCACCTTGCGCAACTGGGCGGCGCGGGCGGCCAGCGCGTCGAAGGAGATCTCGATGCCGGGCGCGAACGCGCCGCCGAGGAATTCGCCCCGGCTGCTGACCAGGTCGAAGTTGGTGGTGGTGCCGAAGTCCACGACGATCGACGGCCCGCCGTAGAGCGTGTACGCGGCGAGCGTGTTCACCACCCGGTCCGCGCCCACCTCCTTCGGGTTGTCGATGGCGAGCTGCACGCCGGTCCGCACCCCCGGCTCGACGATCACGCTGGGCAGGTCGGCGTAGTACCTGTCCAGCATGGTGCGCAGCGAGCGCAGCGCGGCCGGCACGGTCGAGCAGGCGGCCACGCCGGTGATCTCCACGGCGTCGCCGGCGAGCAGCCCGCGGAACATCAGGCCCAGCTCGTCCGCGGTGGAGCGGGCGTCGGTCTTGATCCGCCACGAGTGCACCAGCTTGTCGCCGTCGAAGGTCGCCAGCACGGTGTTCGTGTTTCCGATGTCGATGCAGAGCAGCACAGCGGCAGCCTAGACGGCGCGCAGGTCGAGGGCGATGTCCAGGATCGGCGAGGAGTGGGTGAGCGCCCCCACCGAGAGGAAGTCGACGCCCGTCGCGCCGTACTCGGCCGCCATCGGCAGCGTCAGCCCGCCGGTGGCCTCCAGCTCCGCCCGGTCACCCACCGACGCCACCACCTCGCGCAGCTGGGCCGGGGTCATGTTGTCCAGCAGCAGGAACCGCGCGCCCGCCTCGACGGCCTCCACCGCCTCGGCCGGCGTGTCCACCTCGACCTGCACCGGGACGTCGGGGAACGCGTCCCGGACCCGGCGGAACGCGGCGGCGATCCCGCCCGCCGCGAGCTTGTGGTTGTCCTTGATCATGGCGACGTCGTACAGGCCCATCCGCTTGTTCGTGCCGCCACCGGCCCGGACCGCGTACTTCTCCAGCGCCCGCAGGCCCGGCGTGGTCTTGCGGGTGTCGAGCACCGTCGCCTTCGTGCCGGCGAGCGCGTCGGCCCAGGCCCGGGTGTGCGTTGCCACGCCGGACATGCGGGACAGCAGGTTCAGCGCCGTGCGCTCGCCGGTCAGCAGCAGCCGGGTCGGCCCGGTCACGGTCGCCAGCACGTCGCCGCGCGTCACCCGCTGCCCGTCGTGCGCCACAAGCGACACCTCGACCGTACGCCCCGCGCCGGTCACCTCGCCGACCAGCTCGAACACGGCGGCGGCCACCGGCAGTCCGGCCACCACGCCGTCGGCACGCGCCACCAGATCGGCCGTGTCGTGCTGCTCGTCCGGGATGGTGGCCACGCTCGTGACGTCGAGGAAGTCGGGCCCCAGATCCTCGCGCAGCGTGTCGACGATGACGTGCCGGACCCGCTCCGGGTCCAGGCCACCCTCCCGCAGCGCCCGCTCCGTCGGCTCCCTCATGAACTGTGCCTCCTTCGTTCGCGACTGCGGGGCTCGCAAAACCGGCTCACTC
>NZ_JBEZMS010000012.1:0-114236 GCF_040652815.1 Micromonospora sp. NPDC048169 | reverse complement strand
TCCTCGCGCTCACAGGGCCTCCTTCGTTCGCGACTGCGGGGCTCGCAAAACCGGCTCACTCCTCGCGCTCACAGGGCCTCCTTCGTTCGCGACTGCGGGGCTCGCAAAACCGGCTCACTCCTCGCGCTCACAGGGCCTCCTTCGTTCGCGACTGCGGGGCTCGCAAAACCGGCTCACTCCTCGCGCTCACTGGTCGCCTCCCAGCGCTCGACCACGATGCCGTCCGTCCCCACCTCGGCCACCAGGTGGCCCAGCCACCGCTCGTCGGCCGTCGGGAAGTCCTCGCGCCAGTGGCAGCCCCGCGTCTCCTGGCGCGCGTACGCGGCGGCGACCAGCGTCGACGCCACTGTGAGCAGGTTCGTGGCCTCCCAGTCGGCGGTACGCGGCGAGCCCTGCCCCGCGCCCAGCGCGGTGAGCGTGGCGGCGGTGGCCTCCAGCGTTCGCTCCGACCGGAGCACGCCCGCGCCCCGGGTCATCGCCCGTTGCAGATCCGCCGTGCCGGACGCCGGCACCAGCGGACCCGGCCCGCCCACCCAGGCGCCGGTCTCCGCCGGGCGAGCCTGCTCGGGCAGGCCGGCGGCGATGTCCTCGGCGATCCGGCGGGAGAAGACCAGCCCTTCCAGCAGCGAGTTGCTGGCGAGCCGGTTCGCGCCGTGCACGCCGGTGCAGGCGACCTCGCCGCACGCGTACAGGCCGGGGATGGAGGTACGGCCGCGCAGGTCCGTCCGGACGCCGCCGGAGGCGTAGTGCGCGGCCGGCGCGACCGGGATCAGGTCGGTCGCCGGGTCCACGCCGATGGCCAGACAGGACGCCACGATGGTCGGGAAACGCCGGGCCAGGAAGTCGCCGCCCAGGTGCCGGGCGTCCAGGAACACGTGGTCGGCGCCGGCCGCGAGCAGCACCCGGTGGATGCCCTTGGCGACCACGTCCCGGGGGGCCAGCTCGGCCAGTTCGTGCTGGCCGACCATGAACCGCTTGCCGTCGCCGTCAACCAGGTGGGCGCCCTCGCCGCGCAGCGCCTCGGAGACCAGCGGCTGCTGTGCCAGCCCGGCGCCCGGGCCGCCCGCCGGCACGATCAGCGCGGTCGGGTGGAACTGGACGAACTCCACGTCGGTGACCGCAGCGCCCGCGCGCAACGCCAGCGCCACGCCGTCCCCGGTGGAGACCGCCGGATTGGTGGTGGCGGCGAAGACCTGCCCCATGCCGCCGGTGGCCAGCACCACCGCGCGGCCGAGGATCGCGCCGACGCCGTCCTCGCTGCCCTCGCCGAGCACGTGCAGTGTGATGCCGCAGGCCGGGCCGAGTCCGCCCGGCCCGTCGCCGGGGGCGCGCAGCAGGTCCAGCACCAGCGCGTGCTCGACCAGCCGGATCCACGGGTCGCGGCGCACCGCGTCGTGCAGCGCCCGCTGCACCTCCGCGCCGGTGGCGTCACCGCCCGCGTGCACGATCCGGTCGGCCCGGTGGCCGCCCTCGCGGGTCAGCATCAGCGAGCCGTCCGGGTTGCGGTCGAACTCCGCCCCGATCCGCATCAGCTCACGCAGCCGGGTCGGCCCCTCGGCCACCAGCGCGCGGACCGCCGCCGGGTCGCACAGACCGACGCCGGCGACCTCCGTGTCGTACGCGTGCGCGGCCGGCGTGTCCGCCGGGTCCAGCACGGCGGCGATCCCGCCCTGCGCCCAGCGGGTGGAGCCCTCGTCCATGTCGACCTTGGTAACGACCGTGACGTGCAGGCCCGCCTCGCGCAGGTGCAGCGCGGCGGTCAGCCCGGCCACACCGGAGCCGACCACGATCACGTCTGTGGTCTCCACCCAGCCGGGGGCGGGCGCGGCGAGCAGCCGGGGCAGCGCCGGCAGGCCGACTGTGGGTAGGTCCATGAGCACAGTCAACCCGAAGCGTCCTCGGCTCGGGCGCGGGGGGCGTGACGAGTGCGGTCGGCTACCTCGTCCGGCGCGGCAGGGCGGCCGGTCCGGCGCCCTTGAGCGAGGTGGTCACCGTACGGTCGCTGAGCCACAGGTAACAGCGCACGCCCCGGTCACCGACCGCCCAGCGACCGGCCGCGGGCGGGCGGACCACCACGTCGCTGCGGTAGCGCAGATGGCCGTCGGCGGGCAGCCCGGCATAACGGGCGATCACGGCGAAGCAGCCGTCGTAGAGCGGCGCCCAGTCCTCCGGCTTCGTCGGGTACGGGCGGTCCGGCGCGGCCCACACGCCGACGAACTCGGCGTCGTGTGCCACAGTGCAGGCGATCGGGGTGAGCCGCTGCACGCGGCCCGCCTCCCGTACGGTGCGCTGGCAGCCCAGCCGCAGCGGGGACGGCGTCCTGAGCGCGTCGCGCAGGCTGCCCGTCCGAGTCACCACGGTGGCCGCCGCCTCGGTGGTGGTCAGCTCGGTCAGATCGCACCGGTACCAGCGGGAGCCGGCCGTCCAGCCGACACCCGTCGGCAGCGCCACCGCCAGCCGGAGCCGCCCGGCCCGCCAGTCGTCACCCACGTACCCGGCGGCCCGCTTGTCGCAGTCGGCGAACGCGGTACGCAGCTCGGGTGAGGCGAGCGGTGGCGGGGTGGGCCGGTCCGCGGTGAACGCGCCGACGTGCACCGTCTCCACCCGGTGCGGCAGCTCGCAGCCGACCGGCGCGTACGCGGCCAGCCCGACGCTCGCGGTGAAGTCGGCGACCTGGCAGACCCCGGCAGCCGGGGTGAACGGCGCGGGGGCCGCCATCGCGGCCCAGTCGTCGGTGAGGTCGCCGTCCAGCCCGCCGGTGCCGGCGCAACCGGCCAGGGCGGCGCTCGCGACAATCGCGGCGACCAGGGCGCTCATCGCACGGCGCATCGCGGCCTCCCCCAGCCGACGACCGTCGATCCCCGACGGTCCGCTCAGGGTAGCCGAAAATGACCTTCCGGTGACAGACCGCGTTCCCCACTCCGCCACCCTCGTCGATCTTGCACTAGCCGCCCCGGCAAGCCGGACAAAAGACGCATCCGAGGGGCCGAAAGTGCAAGATCGACGGGGCGAGAAAGGGCGAGAAAGGGCGAGAACGGCGGGGCGGGTCAGCTCAGGGAGGCGGCGAGGGGGTTGGGGACGGGGGCGCCCGCGGTGCCGGGGGCCGCCGTCGTCGGGTCTGCCGAGAGGTCGACGACCCTGTTGTCGGCGTCGACGTGCACCACCCGGGGGCGGTACGCGCGCGCCTCGGCGTCGTCCATCTGGCCGTACGAGATCAGGATGACCAGGTCGCCGGGGTGCACCAGGTGCGCGGCGGCGCCGTTGATGCCGATCACGCCGCTGCCCCGCCGCCCCGGGATCACGTACGTCTCCAGCCGGGCGCCGTTCGTGATGTCCACGATCGCGACCTGCTCGCCGGGGAGCAGGTCCGCCGCGTCGAGCAGATCCTCGTCCACGGTGACCGAGCCGACGTAGTGCAGGTCGGCCTGGGTCACCGTGGCCCGGTGGATCTTCGACTTGAGCATGGTCCGGAACATCGGGGTGCCTTTCCGCATTCGTGGTGGGTCAGGGACGCGGCGCGAGGTGGATCGCCGTGTTGTCGATCAGGCGGGTGGCACCGACCCAGGCCGCGATCAGCAGCCGGGCCGGGCCGTCGACCGGGCCGGGTTCCAGCTGGGTGTCGGTGAGCACCAGATAGTCCAGGCGGGCGTCCGGCGCGTCGAAGGCCCGGTGCGCGGCGGCCAGCACCGCGCCCGCGTCCTCGCCCCGCTCGGCCGCCTCGGCGCCGGACCGCAACGCGGCGGACAGGCTCAGCGCGGTCCGCCGTTCCTCCGCCGAGAGGTACCGGTTCCGGCTCGACATGGCCAGCCCGTCCGGTTCCCGTACGGTCGGCACGCCGACGATCTCGGTCGGCACGTCGAGGTCGCGGACCATCCGGCGCACCAGGGTGAGCTGCTGATAGTCCTTCTCGCCGAAGAACGCCAGGTCGGGCCGGGTGAGCTGGAGCAGCTTCATGACCACCGTGAGCACGCCGTGGAAGAAGCCGGGACGGCTCAGGCCCTCCAGGTCCTCGCCCAGCGGCCCCGGATTCAGCCCCACTGTCGGGCGTCCCTCCGGGTACATCTCGGTCGCCGAGGGCGCGAACACCACGTCCACCCCGGCCCGGCGGCAGATCTCCAGGTCGGAGTCGAGCGTGCGCGGGTAGCGGTCGAAGTCCTCGTTCGGGCCGAACTGCAGCGGGTTCACGAAGATCGTGACGATGACGTGGCCGGCGCGCTCGCGGGCGGCCCGCAGCAGCGCCTCGTGCCCGGCGTGCAGCGCGCCCATGGTCATGACGACGCCGACGGTGCCGGCCATCGCCTCGCGGGCCGCCGCCAGTTCCTTGCGCGTGTGCAGCACCTCGGCCATCAGGCCGCCACCTCGATTCCGTCGAGCACGTTGCGCAGCGCGGCCGCGTCCGCCGGGCGCAGGCGGCCGACCGCGACGGCGCGGTCCGCCGTCCGTCGTGCCAACGCCAGATACGCGGGTACGGATTCCGGCGCGGTCCGCGCCAGCCGGTCCAGATGTCGGCGTACGGTCCCCGCGTCACCCCGCGACACCGGACCGGTCAGCGCGTCGTCGCCCAGCCGCAGCGCGTTCTCCAGCGCGGCCCGCAGCAGCGGGGCGAGCACCTTCTCCGGCCGCTCCACCCCGGCGTCACGCAGCCGGTCGGCGGACTCGTTGACGAGCGTCACCAGGTGGTTGGCGCCGTGCGCCAGCGCCGCGTGGTAGAGCGGCCGGTCCGCCTCACCCACCCACTCCGGCACACCGCCCAGGTCGGCCACCAGCCGCGCCGCGAACGGACGCAGCTCGGCCGGGGCGGTCACGCCGTAGGAGATGCCCGGCAGGCGGGACAGGTCGTCCGGCGTACCGGTGAAGGTCATCGCCGGGTGCAGCGCGAGCGGCCGGGCGCCCGCCTCGACGACCGGGGCCAGCGCGGCCAGCCCGTGCGCGCCGGAGGTGTGCGCCACCACCTGGCCGGGGCGCAGCGCGCCGCTCGCGACCAGGTCAGCGACCACGTCCGCGAGCGCGTCGTCCGGGACCGCGACGATCAGCAGGTCGGTGGCGGCGCGCGCCACGGCGGACGCCTCGTGGTGCGGGGTCCGGGGCAGCAGCAGCGCCAGCCGGGCCCTTGTCGCGCCCGAGGCGCCGGACGCGGCGACGACCCGGTGGCCGGCGGCGGCGAGGGCCGCGCCCAGCACGGCGCCGACCCGGCCGGCGCCGAGCACGCCGACGGTGAGGGTACGGGGAGAGACGAGCGGGGCAGCGGTGGCCCGAGGGCGCAGCGGTGCGCTCATGGCAGCGATCCAGTCCTCGAAGGGGGTACCGGTCGATGGCAAGTATGCGCCCGGGTGACAGACCGGAAACAAGGAGGTGTGAAAACCTTCACCGGCCGCCGGAACCGGCCGCTGCGGTGGCGGGCAAACCGCCCGTTCGGGTACGTCCCGTAGGGTCGGCCCGGTGACCTCCCCGCTGCGCTGGCGCGACGCGATGGAGCGGGCGCTGTACGGGCCGGACGGCTTCTTCGTCTCCGGCGGCGGGCCCGCCGCGCACTTCCGCACGAGCGTGCACGCCTCGCCCGCGTTCGCCGCCTGCCTGCTGCGGCAACTCGAACTGGTGGACGCGGCGCTGGGCCACCCCGCGCGGCTGGACGTGGTGGACGTGGGTGCGGGCCGGGGCGAACTGCTCCGGGCGCTGCTGGCACAGGCCGCACCCGAGCTGGCCGCCCGGATCAACCCGGTAGCGGTGGAACTGTCGCCCCGCCCGGCCGACCTGCCGCCGGAGATCGCCTGGCAGGCCGACATCCCGGACGCGATAACCGGCCTGCTCCTGGCCACCGAGTGGCTGGACAACGTCCCCGTGGACGTGGCGGTCCACACCGAGGCAGGCTGGCGTCTCCTCCTGGTGAACCCGAAAACCGGCGAGGAGACGGTGGGCCCGCCCCCGTCCCCCACCGGCACCACCTGGCTGACCCACTGGTGGCCCTCACCGTCCGCCCCGCCTCCCTCCCCGATGATCAAGGAGTTCGTGTCGGCGGAGGGCCCGGATCAGGACACGAACTCCTTGATCACCGGGGTGGGCGAGGGCGGGAGTCGCCGCGAGGGCTGGGGACGGGGGGAGATCGGGGTGGGGCGGGATCTGGCTTGGGCGGGGGCCGTGGGGAAGGTCGCGCGGGGGCTGGCGCTCGCCGTGGACTACGGGCATCTGCGGGACTCGCGTCCGCTGGACGGGACGTTGACCGGGTACCGGGGTGGACGGCAGGTGCCGCCGGTGCCGGACGGATCGTGCGACGTGACGGCGCACGTCGCCATGGACTCGGTCGCCTCCGCCGGTGAGCGGGTCGCGCGGTGCGCGTACTCCCTGGTCTCGCAGCGGGAGGCGCTGCGGGCGCTCGGGGCCGACGGCGGGCGACCGCCGCTGAGCCTGGCCTCCCGCGACCCGGCCGGCTACCTGCGGGCGCTGGCCGCGGCGTCGGCGGCGGCCGAACTGACCGACCCGGCCGGGCTCGGCGGGCACCTGTGGCTGCGGCAGCCGGTCGGCGTCGCGCTCGACGCGGTCGTGGCACGATGACGGGCATGACCACGGACGCCGCCGACCTCCGCGAGCTCACAGTCGGCACCGGCGCGGGCGGTGAGCAGCTCGGCACCGACATGGTGCTCAACATCGGGCCGCAACACCCGTCGACGCACGGCGTGCTGCGGCTCAAGCTGGTGCTCGACGGGGAGCGGGTGGTCGCCGCCGAACCGATCGTTGGCTACATGCACCGGGGGGCGGAGAAGCTTTTCGAGGTACGCGACTACCGGCAGATCATCGTGCTGGCGAACCGGCACGACTGGCTGTCGGCGTTCTCCAACGAACTGGGCGTGGTGCTCGCCGTCGAGCGGCTGATGGGCATGGAGGTGCCGGAGCGCGCCACCTGGCTGCGGATGGCGCTGGCTGAGCTGAACCGGGTGCTCAACCACCTGATGTTCCTCGGCTCGTACCCGCTGGAGATCGGCGCGATCACGCCGATGTTCTACGCGTTCCGGGAACGCGAGACCATCCAGGCCGTGATGGAGGAGGTCTCCGGCGGCCGGATCCACTACATGTTCAACCGGGTCGGCGGCCTGAAGGAGGAGGTGCCGTCCGGCTGGACCGGACGCGCCCGCGCCGCCATCGCCGAGGTACGCCGACGGATGCCCGACCTCGACAACCTGATCCGGCGCAACGAGATCTTCCTGGCCCGTACCGTCGGGGTCGGCGTGCTGTCCGCCGCCGACGCCGCCGCGTTCGGTGCGTCCGGTCCGGTCGCCCGCGCCTCCGGGCTCGACCTCGACCTGCGCCGCGACGAGCCCTACCTGGCCTACGACCAGCTCGATGTGCCGGTGGTGACGAAGACCGCCGGTGACTGTCACGCCCGCTTCGAGGTACTGCTCGACCAGGTGTACGTCTCACTCGACCTCGCCGAGCAGTGCCTGGACCGGGTGGACCGGATCAGCGGGCCGGTGAACACCCGGCTGCCGAAGGTGCTGAAGGCGCCCGAGGGGCACACGTACGCCTGGACCGAGAACCCGCTCGGCATCAACGGCTACTACCTGGTGTCCCGGGGCGAGAAGACGCCGTGGCGGATGAAGCTGCGCACCGCCTCGTACGCGAACGTGCAGGCCCTGTCGTCGCTGCTGCCCGGCTGCCTGGTGCCCGACCTGATCGCCATCCTCGGCTCGATGTTCTTCGTGGTGGGCGACATCGACAAGTAACAGCCGTCCGGGCGCTGTCGGTCGATGCGGGCGGTTCAGCGCCAGCGGTCGGTGGCGTCCCGGTGCGGCCGGCCGTGTCCACCGCGCTCCGGGCTGCGCCACTCCGGTTCCGCCGGCCGCCACTCCGGCTCGGGCCGACGCCACTGCGACTCGGGCTGCGGCGTCTCCGGCTGCCGCCATTCCGGCTCGGCCTGGTGCCGTTCCTCCGGCTGACGCCACTCCGGTCCGGGCTGACGCCACTCGGGGGGCGGCTGCCGCCATTCCGGCTGGCCGCCGCGCCGCGCCGGTGGCCGCCACTCCTCCGGCACCGGCACCCCGCCGGCCGGCAGCGCCGGGTTGCTCTCCGCCGACCAGCGGCCCTCCGGCTCGCCCGGCCCGCTCGCGGCCGGACCGCCGCCGCGTACCGACGCCCACCGGTCCTCGACCCGGTACTCGGTGCCGCCGCCGTCGGCGTGCACAGCCGCCCGTCGTTCTCCGAGCCGGATCTCCCGGCCCGCGCCGTCGTCGCGGACGGCGGCCCACCGGTTGCCGGCACTCATCTCGGACCACTGGTCGCCGTCGCTCGCCCGGCCCGCCGGGGCGCCCGGCCCGCCCGCCGGCCACGCGCCCGCCGCCCGGTCGTCACCCCCGCCGGGCCACTGCCGCTGCTCCTCCGCCGCCGTCCGGCCCTGGTTGCTCGACCAGCCGCCCCCGGCGGTCCGCGCGGACCAGCCCGGTTCCCCGCCGGTGCGCCCGGACCAGCCCTGTTCACCATCGGTACGCGCGGACCAGCCCTGTTCACCGTCGGTGCGCGCGGACCAGCCCTGTTCACCGTCCGCGGTCCGGCCGACGCCCGCCCACGGATGGTCGGCACCTGGGCGTCCGGGGTCGTTCCACGAGTGCCTGTCGTCGCCGGACTCCGCACCCCGACCACGATCATCAGGAGCGGCCCGACGGCCCGGCCGGTCGCCCGGGTCGCGGTGTCCCGCACGCCAGTGATCGGCCGGGTCCGTGCCACGCGACCGGTCCTCGTCCGACCAGCCGCCGGGGAATCCGCCGTACCGGTTTCCGGCCGGCTCACCACCGCCGACGATCGTGTGCCGGGTGGTGACGTGCACCGTCTCGGTGTGGTGGACCACGCCGACCGGACGGGCCGCCGGATCGGAGACCCGCGCCGCGCCGTACACCCCGCTCGCCGGCCGGTCCGGACGTACGGTGGCCCGCGCCGGCTCGGCGTCGTGCCGGCCCGTCCGCACCGGGTCGGGTTCGTGACGGCCGGACCGGGGCTGTTCGGATTCGTAGTAATCCGCCCGGGACGGCTCATCGTCGTAACGGCCGGTCCGGGGCGGCTCGGCGTCGTAACGGCCGGGCCGGGGCGGCTCATCGTCGTAACGGCCGGTCCGGGGCGGCTCGGCGCCCGCCCTGGGTGAGTCGGAGTCGGTTCCGTAGCGGCTCGCGGCGCCCGCCGGCCAGGCCGGTTCGTCGTCGTCCCGGCCGGTCGGCTGCGCCCGTCCCGCGTCGGACCTGCCGGTGACCGGCACCCGTGCCGCACCGCTCGGGCGCTCCGGCACGGCGGCGGATGCGGACGCGGGCACGGCGGCGGACGCGGGCACGGCGACGGACGCGGGCACGGGCGCTGCGGCGGGCGCGGGCGCGGCGGCCAGTCCGGCGGCTGCCGCGTCGAGCCGGTGCCGTACCGCGCCGGCCGCCTCCTCCGCCCGGCGGGCCTGGTCGAGTGCCTGGTTGCCGCGCTGCGCGGCGGCCACGATCTCGGCTCGCAACTCCCGCCGGAGCTGCGCCAGCTCCTCGCGCAGCTCCTCGGTGGCCGCGTCGTCGGAACCGCCCTCCGGCCGCAGCGCCATCGACAGACCGATGAGCACGACGGCGAGGATCGCCAGGACCGCGCCGAACCGGAGCGAGCCGTTGCCGTCGGCGATCAGCAGGATGAGCGCGGCCAGGGGCGCCAGCCCCACACCGACCCAGAACAGGACGGTGAGCACTGTGGGCGTGCTCTTGTCGGTGGGCGCGACCGAGGCGGGCATGGCTGAGCAGATTACCGAGAGTTCCACCCGAGGGGAACGGGTCGGCACGACTCGATGCCCGGGCCGCCGGCCGGCACGCGTGGCACCGGCCGGCGGTGGTGCGTCAGCTCGTGGCCAGCGCGGCGTCGGAGGAGAAGACCAGGCCGACGCTCGCCGAGCCGGTCTTCAGCGCGTTCTTGGTCTGCGGGCCGCCCGCGTCGAGCGAGCTGAACGAGCCGGCCTTGAAGTCGTAGACCTCGACCAGGCCGGCCTGGCACTTCGGCCGCTGCGGGCACTCCGGCGGCCCGGCCAGCACGGTCGCCTGGCCGGAGCACTTGGCGGCCAGCTCGGAGAGCGTCGAGACGCCGTACTTGTCGGCGAACGCCTTGGTGACGGCGAACGCGTTCTGGTCCTGCGCCTGGGACGGCTGGCCGAAGACCAGGCCGTTCTTGTCACCCTGGCTCTTCAGCGCCGCGACCGTCTTGTCCAGCTCCGGCGAGGAGACGGGCTGCGCGTCCTTGCCGTTGTTCTTGGTGTTGAGGAACTCCGCCATGGTGGCGGCGTACTCCGGGACGACCTGGATCTGGCCCTTCTCCAGCGCCGGCTCGTAGAGCTCCCGGTTGCCGATGGTCTGCACCTTGACCTGGTAGCCGGCGGCGGTGAGCGCGATCTTGTAGAGCTCGGCGATGGTCTGGCTCTCGCTGAAGTTGCCCGCGCCGACTGTGATCTGGCCGCCCGGGCCCTTCTCGATCCCGTCGGTCACGCCGTTGGCGGAGGCGAACTCCTGCGCGGCGACCTGGGGCGTCTTGCGGTCGACGTCGACCGCCCGGTTGAGCTGGATCAGCTTCGGGGTGTCGAGCTTCGCGGAGACCTTGTCGAGCGCGGCGACGAGCTGCGGCGTGGCCGCCTTCGCGTTGATCGCGGGAATGACGTTGTCGGTGTTCTGGAGCTTCTTGTCGTCGGTCAGGACGACGAGCTGGTCACCGGCCACCGGAGCACAGCCCGCCCCCGAGGCGCCCTGCTCGGGCGCGTCGGTGCCGGACGAGCCGGCGTCGCCGCAGCCGGTGAGCAGCGCGGCCGCGGTGAGAGCGCCGATCGCCCCGGCGGCCATTCGTGTACGCGCACGCATGAGTGCCCGCCTTCCGTGTCCCGGCGCGACCCGTCGGGCCGGCCGCGTGTCCGACGGGCGACCCGGACGGCCACCCGCGACTCCAGCCAATATCCTCCAGACCCGACCGACAAACTCGGAGCGGTTTTCGTCACCTGATCGTCACCGACGGCTCAACCGCCGGTCGTCGCCGCCGTCGCGCGGCGGTTCGCCCGCCGGCGTACCCGGCGCAGCGGGCGCGGCGTGACCGCCCGCTCCACCAGCGCGAGCACCCCCTCCACGAGCAGCGCCAACCCGGCCACCAGCACCCCGCCCGCGATGATCTGCCCCCCTCCGGCGGCGATGTCGAGCCCGAAACCGGCCCGGATGATCTGGCCCAGCCCGCCGCCGTTGACGAAGGAGGCGAGCGCCGCGGTGGCCACCACCTGCACCGCCGCGGTACGGAAGCCGGCCGCCAGATAGGGCACCGCGAGCGGCAGCTCCACCCGGCGCAGCACCTGGCCGCCGGACAGGCCCATCCCCCGGGCCGCGTCCCGGGCCTCCGGGTCGGCCTGCCGCACCCCGGTGTACGCGTTCGCCAGCAGCGGCGGAACCGCGAAGACCGCGAGCGCCACGACCACTGCCGGCCGGCCGAAGCCGAGGAACGTCAGCGGGAGGATGGTCAGCAGCGCCAGCGTCGGGATCGCCAGCGTGACGTTGGAGACCAGTAGGACCAGCCCGCCGCCCCGGCCGCTGTGCCCGAGCCAGAGCCCGATCGGCCAGGCCACCAGGCAGCCCAGCAGCACCGCCAGCGCGGACATGCTCAGGTGCTCGCCGAGGCGGTCCAGCACGCCGCCGGGGTTGGTCCAGTTCAGCGGGTCGTTCAGCCAGACCACTGCCTGCTCGACGGGGTTCACCGGGCGGACCTCCCGCGCAGCCAGGGGGTGAGCAGGCGGCCCACGCCCGCCAGCACCAGGTCGAGCACCAGCGCCAGCAGCACGCACAGCACCGTGCCGGTCATGATCTGCGCCTTGTAGAAGTTGTTCTGGAAGCCCGCGAAGATGAGCTGGCCCAGGCCGCCCCGGCCGACCACCACCCCGACCGTGACGAGCGCGACGGTGGACACGGTCGCCAGCCGTACGCCGGTGAGGATGCCCGGCAGCGCCAGCGGCAGCTCGATCCGCAGCAGCCGCCCCCACCTGCCGTACCCCATGCCCTCGGCGGCCTCGCGCACCTCCGGCGGCACCTGGTTCAGCCCGGCCAGCGCGTTGCGCACGATGACCAGCAACGCGTACAGCGCCACGACGGTGAGCACGGTGATCGCGCCGATGCCCAGGTACGGCGCCAGGAACGCGAACAACGCCAGCGACGGGACGGTGTAGAGCACCCCGGTCACCGCCAGGATGGGCGCCGACAGCGACCGGAACCAGTACGCGAGCACCGCCAGCGGCAGCGCCACCAGCGCGGCGATCACCACGGCCCGGCCGGTCAGCCAGGTGTGCTCCCGCAGCGCGGCCAGGATCGTGTCAGAGTTGTCCCGCACGTACTGCCAGGAGAACCACGGATTACCCGGGTCGGCCCGGTAGCTCAGGTGGAGGGACACACGTGGACGGTACCCCGGGGAGCACCGCCGGAGGCGGCGCGGCGTCGATCACGCTGGAGCGCATCCGCAAGCGCTACCCGGACGGCACCGAGGCGGTACGCGAGCTGAGCCTGGAGGTCGCCGCCGGCGAGCTGGTGGTGCTGATCGGCCCGTCCGGCTGCGGCAAATCGACTGTGCTGCGGATGGTCAACCGGCTGATCGAGCCGACCGGCGGGCGGATCCTGCTCGGCGACGACGACGTCACCCGGGTCGATCCGGTGGCGCTACGCCGCCGCATCGGCTACGTCATCCAGAACGTCGGCCTCTTCCCGCACCAGACCGTCGCCGCGAACGTGGCGACCGTGCCGGGGCTGCTCGGCTGGCCGAAGCAGCGGACCCGGGCCCGGGTCGGCGAACTGCTGGAACTCGTCGGTCTGGACCCGGCTCAGTTCGGCAGGCGGTACCCGCACGAACTGTCCGGCGGGCAGCGGCAGCGCGTCGGCGTGGCCCGGGCGCTCGCCGCCGATCCGGTGGTGCTGCTGATGGACGAGCCGTTCTCGGCGGTGGACCCGATCGTCCGGACCCGCCTGCAGGAGGAGTTCCTGCGGTTGCAGGCCGAGGTACGCAAGACGATCGTGCTGGTCACCCACGACCTCGACGAGGCGGTCCGGCTGGGCGACCGGATCGCGGTGCTCTCCGAGGGCGGCCGGCTGGAGCAGTACGACACGCCCGCCGCGCTGCTCGGCGCGCCCGCCTCGGACTTCGTCCGCGAGTTCGTCGGCGCCGACCGGGGCATCCGGCGGCTCGCTGTCACCCCGGTGACCCGCGCGGTGCTCGACCCGCTCCCGGCCGACGGCGGCGCCGGCCTGCCCACTGTGGCGCTCGGCGACTCGGCGTACGACGCGCTCGGCGCGCTGCTCACCTCCGGCGCCGAGCACGCGGTGGTCACCGAGGAGGGCCGGGCGGTGGGGCTGCTCGCCCGCGCCCGGGTGCTGACGCTGGGCGCTCTGGACTGACCTCAGGCCCGGCCGCCGAGGCTGGCCAGGCCGACGATCCAGCCCGCGAAGAAGCCGTACGTGACACCGGTGCTGGCGGCCTGGAACGCGGCGTACAGCGAGCCGTGCGGGCCGAGGAGCGTGGCGAGCAGGGCACTGAGCCCGGCGGCGAGCGCGTACGCGCCCCAGCCGGAGAGGAACTGACTGCCCGAGGACGTCACCCGGTCGACCTGCGGGCCGGGCAGGAGGTACAGCAGCGCCGCGGCCAGCACGAGGAGCAGGATCGCCCGGAGATTGGTGGCGAACACGCCCTCGTCGGCCTGCCACCGCCAGGACGGCCAGGCGAGCAGCCGGAGGAACCAGCCACCGGCACCGGTCGGGTCGGTGCCGCGCTGCGCCCAGTCCACGTACATCGGGCTGCCACCGACGGCGACGAGCAGGAACGCGGCGAGCATCCCGGTGCCGGCGGCCGTGCCGTACTGGGAGACGGTACGAGGGCGGTTGCTCAGAGCCATGCGGCGGTCAGTTCCCGGCCGGTCCCGCCGGGCAAACCTGCGTAGGCGGGCGGCTGCCGCCGGCCGGCGGGCCGTCATCGACCTCAGTGCTTCATCAGGTAGTCGATGAAGGCGGCGCGCAGCAGCGGCGCGGACTCGTCGTAGCCGTGCCCGGTCAGCTCACGCCAGAGCGCGTTCGCCTCGTCGATGGTCGGGCCGATCGAGTTCGGCGCCCCGTCCAGCGCGGCGGCCTCGTCTGCGTTGGGCAGGTGCCGCAGGACCGACCAGAAGAAGCCCACGTCGCGGCGGTCGCGCGCCAGGTTGAACGCCTGCTCGCGCAGTTCCTCGGTGGAGAGCTTGTCGAGCTCGTCGAAGGTGCGGCCACCGGGGGCAGGAGTATCGGTCATGCCGCCGAGCCTAACCGGAGAGATCAGTCCCGGCGCGCGGGACGCACGGCCACCGCCGGGTCAGCGATCGTCGGCGTCCCAGCGCCGGGGTTCGCTGTCCCAGCGCTGGGCCTCCCATGCCTCGACCGGGGTGTCGTGCTCGCGTACCGGCAGCACCGACGGCCAGGTGTCGCCCGGCTGGGGCGCCGGGGTCATCGTCCAGCCGCCACTCGACGCGCCGTCCCGGGCCGGGCGGACCGGACCGGGTCCGACCGGCGCCGCCGGGCGCGGCCGGCCGAACGTCTCGACCAGCCGGGTGACGAGCAGGCCGACGCCGAGCACGGCACCACCCAGCGCCCACCGGCTGACCGTCCAGCCGTACGGCACGGTCCAGGCCAGGAACACCACCACCAGGCAGACCGCGAACAGGGTGCCGAAGATGCCGCCTCGGCGTCCGTACGCGCTGGTGCCGGCGAGCATCGCCGTGCCGACCGCCAGCAGGGTCCAGTCCAGCCCGGTGCCGGGCGCGACCTGACCGTCCCCGTTCGCCGCGAGCAGCACGCCGGCGAGCATCGCCAGCACGGTGGACCCGACGAGCGCCAGCGCGGTCACCGTGGCGGCCACCGCGCCGCGCCGCCGGGCCGGGTCGGCGACCGGCCGGAACCGGCCGATCAGCCGGCGTACCGGCTTCATCGCGGCGAACAGGCCACCGAGGACGGCGACCGCGGCGAAGCCGACGAAGAGGTACAGCGCGCTGCGGCGGGGGTCGTAGTCCCCCTGCACGGTGACCGGGCCGGTCCGCCGTTCCAGGTAGACGATCACGCCGGCCGCCCCGGCCAGGCTCGCCGCCCAGCCGGGCACGTGCAGCACCACGACGGCCAGGGCGAGTGCCAGCCCGGCCACCGCCGCCACCCCGAGCGCCGGCAGCAGCGCCTCCCGTACGCCCCGGTCGCCCTGCTCGGCGAAGTGCAGCGCGGAGGCCAGCGCGACCGGGCCGATCGCCAGGTTCACCGCGCCGGCCCGCAGGCTCAGGCCGGCGGCGAGGGTGAACAGGCCGAGCGCGGCCACGTCGACGAGCAGCGTCTTCAGGGCGCCGCCGCGCAGCGCGTCCGAGTCCTCCCGCCAGAGCAGCCAGGCCATCGCGACCAGCGCGGCCAGCAGCACGAACTCCCAGAGCACGTGCACCGCGATCCGGTCCCGGCCGGGTTCGCCGTGTGCCGGGTCGTCGAAGACGTTCTCCAGTACGGCAGCGGGCACCCCGGACGACGTCTCCGGCGGCGCTGTCCGGCCCGCATCGTCGTACGCCATTGGCTCGCGCCTCCCCAGGTGGCCGCGTCCGGCCCACGGGCGGGCGGACCGGTGGCGGCCGTCGCTCTCCGGTCGCCCAGGGACGGTACCGCCGGGCCGGGGTGGGGGGAACCCTCAGAGACGGCCGCGGGGCGTCTCCCGGTCGCCCGGCTCGCGGTCCTCGTCGTCCTCCTGCTCCGGGACCCGGCAGGAGCGTTCCAGCCAGAGCGCGGCCGCGACCAGCGCGAGCGCGGCGATCAGGCCGCCGAGCGCGGCGGGCCGGTCGCCCACCGCCGCGTTCGTGCGCTCGACGAACAGCCAGCCGGTCAGCCCCGCGTAGAAGCCGGCGAAGATGGCACCGGCCAGCGCGGACGCCTTGGCCAGCACCACGAACCGGGCCACCAGCAGCGGGTTCACCGGCTCCCGGCCGGGCCGCCGCTCGATCCGGCCGCGCGTGTTGACCGCGGCGTAGCCCTCCAGCACGGCCAGCCCGGCCAGCGTGATCACCGGCAGCCAGGGCAGGTCGGAGCCGAGGTCTCCATAGAAGCCGCTGATCAGCAGCCAGGCCACCGCGGCGGCGGCCAGACCGGCCACCACCAGCGTGGAGGCCCGGGTCGGGCCCATCCGGAAGCGGTCGGGCCCCTGCGGGGAGCGCGCGGTGCTCACCGCGCCTCCTCGGCTCGCGACTGCGGGGCCGCACTCCAGCGGGTCATGTTTCCGACTCTAGCGTCAGATCCGGTCGCGGGCTCAGTTCCAGCGCGTCCCCGGCCAGCGGCTCGGCGTTGAGCAGGTCGGTCAGCCAGCCGTGCCCGGGTAGCCGGCCGTGCGGCTCGATGTCGATCCACGGGCGCAGCACGAAGGCGCGCAGGTGGGCCCGGGGGTGCGGCACCGTCAGCTCGGCGTCGTCGCGGAGCACCGGCTCACCGGCGTCGTCCCAGACCGCGATCACGTCCACGTCCAGCGTGCGCGGCCCGTACCGCCGTCGCGGGTCGCGGTCGCGCCCGGCCGCCGCCTCCGCGGCCCGGGCGCGGGCCAGCCAGTCCTCGGGCGCCGCCGCCGGGTCCGCGACCATCACCACCGCGTTCAGGTACGCGGGCTGGTCGGCGTCCCCCCACGGTGGAGTCTCGTAGACGCCGGAGACCAGCAGCACCCGGTCGCCGAGCGCGGCCACGGCGCCACGCAGGTGGCCGAGGCGGTCGCCCAGGTTGCTGCCGATCGACAGCACGGCCCGGGTCACCGGGTACGCCGCATCGTGACGGCGACGTCCCGGAAGGCGTGCGGGATCGGGGCCTCGGGCTTGTGCACGGTCACCGTCGCGGCCTCCACCAGCGGCTCGGCCAGGCAGACCGCGAGCAGCCGGTCGGCGAGTGTCTCGATCAGGTTCACCGGCTCGCCGGTGATGACCGCGACCAGACGTTCGGCCAGCTCGCCGTAGTGCACGGTGTCGGTCACCTCGTCCGAGCCGGCGGCCGGGCCGAGGTCCAGTTCGAGCACCGCGTCGACCACGAACTCCTGGCCCTGCGCGCGCTCGAAGTCGTAGACGCCGTGGCGGCCGTGCGCGCGCAGGCCGGTCAGCTCGATCCGGTCGGTCACCTGTCGCCTCCGCTCAGGCCGGTGGTCGCTGCTGTCCGCGACGCGGTCGCCGGCCGCGCGCCGCTCGCGGTGGCCAGCCGGGGGCTGCCGGTGGCCCGCCAGACGGCGAGCGCGTCGGCGGTGCCGCGGACGTCGTGCACGCGTACCCCCCAGGCGCCGGCCGCGACGGCGAGCACGCTGGTCGCGACGGTCGCGGCCTCCCGCCCGGCGGTGGGCCGGGGTTCGCCCGCCGGGTCGGCGAGCAACCGGCCCAGGTAGGACTTGCGGCTGGCCCCGAACAGCACCGGGAAGCCCAGCTCGACCAGCTCCGGCAGGCGGGCGCTGAGCGCCCAGTTGTGCGCGGCGGTCTTGGCGAAGCCCAGGCCCGGGTCGACGATGATCCGGTCGGCGGCGACCCCGGCGGCGAGCGCGGCGTCGACGCGCCGGCTCAGCTCGTCCCGGACGTCGGCCACCACGTCGGTGTACGTGGCCAGCTCACGCATCCCCCGGGAGTGCCCCCGCCAGTGCATGAGCACCCAGGGGCAGCCCGCGTCGCGGACCACCCGGGCCATGTCCGGATCGGCGAGGCCGCCGGAGACGTCGTTCACCGCGTACGCGCCGGCGGCGAGGACGGCCTCGGCGACCCGGGCGCGACTGGTGTCGATGCTGACCAGAATCCCGGCGGCGCTCAGCTCGCGGACCACAGGCAGCACCCGGGCGGTCTCCGTCTCCGGGTCGACCCGGTCGGCGCCCGGCCGGGTGGACTCGCCACCCACGTCGATCAGGTCCGCGCCGTCGGAGCGCAGTCGCACCCCGTGTGCGACGGCCGCGTCCAGATCGGCGTATCTGCCGCCGTCGGAGAAGGAGTCGGGCGTGACGTTGAGGACGCCCATCACCACCGGGTTCTCCGCCCGTACCAGATCGGTCACGGCCCGACAGTACCGTTCGCCGCCAGGGCTTCCGGCCACCGGGCGAACGCGGAACGCGGCACCCCTGACGTGCGCATTGGAACAGGTGTACGATCGGTCATCCGGGCATTCGGGGGTCGACTCTTCACGGCTTGTCGCAAAGGTGGCCGGGCCGTACGCTTTGGAATTGCCCAGCATCGAGATGGCGAAGCCTGGAGGGAGGGCCGAAGCGGGAAGAATCCCCCCAAAACTCACCACTCTGCGTGGTGGGTGACGGACGCAGCGTTTACGGCGCTGTCTCTGACGAGCACCATCCCGCCAGGCTTGCCTACTTGCACCAACGCGGCGCCGCCGGCCGCGACCTTGGGGAGGTTTCCAGTGATCGCCATCGAGCTCATGGCAACGGCATCCAGTGCCGTCGACCACGCGCTCCACACCCTGGCGTCGACTCCACTCGCCGAGCCGGCCCCGAAGGGCATCGACACCGACAACGTCGTCACCTTCTTCGCCAGCAAGATCGCGCCGATCCTGCTCGCGGTCCTCGGCGTGATCTTCATCGGCCGGGCCAGCCGGGGTGAGATCTCGAAGGTGCTGACCAGCTCGGCCATCGCCATCATCGGCCTGGCCTTCATCGCCGGGGCGGCAACACTGTTCTTCGTCGGCGACTACCTGATCAACCTGATCTTCGAGTAGGGCGCGGGCGACGATGCGGCTGCGCACCGACGACGACATCTACCGGGCACGCCTCGTCTACCTGGGGCCACCCGGGTACACCCTTCCCGTCCATCTGCCGTACGCCCAGTACGGCCTGTTCATGCTGCTCGTACCCCTCTACATGTTCATCCACTGGTTGTTCACGCTCCAGGTCGAGCTGTTCCCCGCCTGGGAGATCTCGCTGGCGATCGTGACGACCTCGTTCATCTTCCGGTACGTCGACCCGGACCGGCCCGCGCGAATGGTCATCCGGACCGCGCTGACCGACTGGCGACGCACCCGGGAACCGGCCACCGAGCAGCGGGATCCGCGGCTCGTGGCGAGCCGGATCAGGATCCGGGAGGAACTGGCATGACCGGGCGTACGACAACCGTGCAGACGAACGATGCGGGTGAGGCGGTCGCATGAGTCGCTCTTCCACGCCGGGTTCCCCGGCCGGGCGCCCGGCCGGGCCCAACGGTAACCGTGCGCGATCGTTCGACTACCCACCGGACGAGGATCTGGACGAGGTGGTCCTGGACAGCGCGCTCGTCACCAGCCCCGGGCACGGCCGCGTCGGCGTCTTCCAGCCGCCGCGTCCGATGACACCGCGTGAGCCGGTACGCCCCGACGGCGACATCGACTCGCCCTTCCTCGACCTGTTCGGCGGCGCGCAGCCCCGGCGGCGACCCGCCGCGTCCGCGCCGCCCTCTCCGGTCGAGCCGGTGGTGGCGCCGCCCCGCCGCGGCGTCGGCCGCGAGCCCCTGCCGATCCCGCACCAGCCCGCCGTCCCGATCGAGCCGGCCCCGCGGCCCGAACCGGAACCGCCGGTCCGCGAGCAGGCCCCGGGGGTACGCGCCGTCGGGCGTCCCCGGCCCGCGCCCACGCACGCCGCGCCGCCGCCGGTCGAGCCGTCCCTGCCCGACCCGCCAGCGGTCCTCGCCCCGCCGCCGCCGTCCCGTAGCCGGGTTCCGCAGCAGGCCGGTGACCGGCTGCCCGTGCTCCGCCCTCCGGCCGAGCCGGAGCCGGCGCTACCGCCGCCCCCGCAGATCCCCGCGCCGCCCGTGCCCGTCGCCGCGCCCGCCCCGGCCGAGCACCGGGAACCGGACCTCGCCCCGGCCGGGCCGCTCGCGGCCGGCACGGCGCCCTCGCGTGAGGTGGGCCGCCCGGAGCACCGCGAGGTGACGCCGCCCCGGCAACGCACGCCGGAACGCCGGAACCGGCCGACCAAACCGGCCCGGGTCCGCGCCCCGAAGATCAAGTTCGGCGATCGGGACCCGTCGGTCGAGCTGGCCATCACCGAGATCGCCGGTCACCTCACCTTCACTCCGAACACGGTCACCGCCTGGTACTGGCTGCCCGAGGTGCGGTGGGCGTTCCGGCCGGACGCGGAACGCGAGGCGCTGCTCTCGGCGATCTCCGAGCAGTACGCCGGCCTCGCCGGCTTCCGGCTGCACCTGCGCCGGACCACGAGGCCCTTCCCGGCCGACGAGTGGGCCCGCACCATCGACGCGCACACCGTCGCCCCGCTGCCCGACGTGCCGGGCACCACCGGCTGGGCCGATCACCTGGTCGCCGCCCAGCGGCACCTGATGGCGGTCAACCACGCCGAGGGCCAGACCTACCTCGGTGTCACGTTCGCCCGCCGGTCACTCGGCGACTCGCTCACCGAACGACTGCTGCGTACGTTCGGCCGGGGCACCGCCGACGGCGAGCGGCGCCGGCTGAGCCGTACCGTCGAGCAGTTCGACGAGGTCCTCGGCGCGTTCGGCATGCGCGGGCGGCGGGTCACCGCGCCCGAGCTGGAATGGCTGCTCTACCGGTCGGTGGCGCTGTGCATGGCGCCGCCCGGCGTCCTCTCCCCGATCACGAACGGCCGGTGGGAACGCGGCGATCTGCTGGCCCTCACCGAGCAGGTCGAGCGCTACCGCACCCCGTACGGCTCGACGGTGAAGCTGGTCAACCGGATGACCGGCGAGGAGCGCCACGTCGCGGTGCTCGCGGTCGGCCGGATGGAGCCGCTGGAGATCCCCGAACGGCACGAGCCCTGGCTGCACTTCCACGAGCGGCTGCCGTGGCCGATGGAGCTGTCCACCCGGGTCGACATCCTCGGCCCCAACGATTCCTTCCGGAACCTCGAACACCGGCTCCGGATGATCCGCTCCCAGCAGCTCGACTACGCCGAGCACGGCATCGACGCGCCACCGGAGCTGGAACGGCTGGCCAAGCGCGCGCTGGTGATCGGCGACGAGATGACCACCGGCCTGCCCGTCGACTCGGCCCGGGCACACGGCTGGCACCGCATCGCGGTCGGCGGGCGGACCCGGGAGGAGTGCCTGGAACGGGCCCGGCGGCTCATCCAGCTCTACTCCCGCGAGCTGCGGATCTCGCTCCAGCACCCGAAGAACCAGGACTGGCTGGCCCGCGAGTTCATCCCCGGCGAACCGATCGCCAACACCGGCTACGTCCGGCGGATGCCCGTCAACCTGCTGGCCGCCGCGCTGCCGCAGGCCGCGTCCACTGTCGGCGACCGGCGCGGCGACCTGATCGGGCGCACCGCCGGCACCTGCCGCCGGCCCGTCTTCCTCGACCTGCACTTCCCGATGGAGGTACGCGAGCGCTCCGGCCTCGCCGTCTTCGTCGCCGAACCCGGCGGTGGCAAGTCGACGCTGCTCGGCGCGCTCGGCTACCTGGCCGCACGCCGTGGCGTACAGGTGACGCTGCTCGACCCGTCCGGTCCGCTGGCCCGGCTGTGCGCCATGCCCGAGCTGGCACCGTACTCCCGGGTGCTCAACCTGACCGGCTCGGAGCAGGGCACGCTCGCGCCGTACGCGCTGATCCCGACGCCGCTGCGCAGCGAGTTCGGCGCCGGTGCGGCGGGCGACCGCGAGTTCGAGATCGCCGTGTCGAACGCCCGCGCCGAGCGCCGGATGCTGGTGCAGGACATCTGCATGATGCTGGTGCCGCCGCAGGTGGCCCGGGAGGCGTCCACCGCCACGCTGTTCCGGCACGCCGTACGCCAGGTGCCCGCCGAGGAGACCTCCACGCTCGACGACGTGGTCACCTGCCTGCAAGGGCTCGACGACGACGCCGGTCGCGAGCTGGCCCACCTGCTGCTCGACACCGCCGAGATGCCGCTGGCCATGCTCTTCTTCGGCCGGCCGCCGGAGGGGCTGCTCGGCGCCGACGCCGCGCTCACCGTCATCACCATGGCCGGCCTGCGGCTCCCCGACCTCAAGATCGAGCGGGAGTACTGGTCGGCCGAGGAGGCGCTCGCGTTGCCGATGCTGCACACCGCGCACCGGCTCGCGGTACGCCGCTGCTACGGCGGGTCGATGTCCTCGCGGAAGCTGGTCGGCCTCGACGAGGCGCACTTCATGGAGGGCTGGCGCTCCGGCCGGTCGTTCCTGGTCCGGCTCGCCCGCGACTCCCGCAAGTGGAACCTGGCCGCGCTGGTCGCCTCGCAGAACCCGAAGGACATCCTCGGCCTCGACGTGCAGAACCTCGTCTCCACCGTCTTCGTCGGCCGGATCGCCGAGGACAGCGAGATCGCCTCCGAGGCGCTGCGCCTGCTGCGGGTGCCCGTGGACGACGGGTACGAGGCGACACTCGCCTCTCTCTCCCAGGCCGACAGCGGGTCGGCCAACCGGCTCGGCTTCCGCGAGTTCGTCATGCGCGACGTCGACGGGCGCGTGCAGAAGGTCCGGGTCGACGTGTCGTACGTCGACGGGCTGCTGGAGCACCTGGACACCACCCCCGCCGCGGTCGCCCAGGCCGCCGGGATACTGCCGACCGTCCTGGCTGATCTGGAGGCGTGACATGGCGAGGGCCCGGGCACGGATCACGGCGCTCCTCCTCGCGCTCGGCGTACTCGCCGGGGCCACGATCTCCTGGCCGGTGATCGGGGCGGCCACACCCGCGTACGCCGCCGCGCCGGTCGCCCAGGCGCGCGCCGAGCTGTGCAGCACCAAGGAGTGGCAGGCCGACTTCCGGTCCTGCGTCGGCAAGCTCAAGGCCGTCAGCGAGGACCAGGTCGAGTGCCGCAACGCGCCGGTGCCCGCCGCGCCGGACTCGGGCCTGGCCGGCTGGTTCGCGTCCCGGCCCGACTCGGCGAAGGAGCCCGGCCCGAAGGGCCTCTACAGCGACTACGGGTACGCCGGGTACAGCTACAACACGTACGACATCGACGGCGGCTGCGCCTCCTCGGTGCTGCATCCGGACTACCGGTTCACCACGATGGTCGCCAACGGCGAGTTCATGTTCGCCAACGCGGTGATCGGTGCCTCGAACGCGCTGCGCGAGCGCGCCTGGGACCCGCGCACGATGTGGAGCTGGGCCGATCCGCTGGTGGAGCAGGCCACGAAGGCCGTCTACCAGAAGGTGTTCAGCGTCTTCGGCATCATCACCGTCTGCGTGGTCGGCCTCTACCTGCTCTGGCGGTCACGCCAGTCGGACATGAGCAACGCGATGACCACAGCGGGCTGGGCGCTGCTGGTGATGGTGGCGGTGACCGCGCTGGCCGCCTGGCCGGTCAAGTCCGCGAACATCGCCGACAACACGCTGATCAGCACGCTGGGCGTGGTGCACGACGCGGTCGGCCCCTCCTCCAAGACCGTTCCGCCGGACAAGTGCGCGCTGCCGAACCCGAGCGCCTGTGTCGACAAGCGGCCACCGGCCGTGCGCGCGAGTGACACAGCCACCGAGACGATGCTCTACCGGAACTGGCTGCGCGGTGTGCTCGGCTCGGCGGACAGCGAGACCGCCAAGAAGTACGGCCAAGCGCTCTACGACGCAAAGTCCCTGACCTGGGAGGAGTCGGAGAAGCTCCGCCAGAACCCGGCTACCCGCGAGGGCACGATCAAGGCCAAGCAACAGCAGTGGGCTCGTGTCGCCCAGCAGATCGAGACCGAGGATCCGGAAGCCTACGAGTACCTCAAGGGCACCAAGGACATGGACCGGGTCGGTGCCGGGTTCATCGCGGTGCTGGCCTCGGTGCTGTTCGCCATGTTCGACCTCACCGCGTCGCTGCTGGTGCTGCTCGGCTTCCTGATCTTCCGCTGGGCGGTGATCGCCGCGCCGATCCTCGGCACTGTCGGCCTGATGCGCCCGGCCAGCGCCGGCCTCCGGCGGCTGGCGAACGCGGTGGTCGCCGCGGTCTTCAACATCGCCATCTTCGGCACCGGGGCGGCCATCTACCTCTTCGCCGTCGACCTGATCATGAATACCGCGACGCTGCCCGGCTGGCTCCAGGTGGTGCTGGTCTGGCTCTGCGGGGTGGTCGGCTGGCTGCTGCTGCGGCCGTACCGCCGGATCACCCAGCTCGGCGGCAAGGACAGCAGCGAGGCGGTCAGTTCGGCCGGGTCCTGGCACCGCCGGTTCTTCCGGGACATGCGGATCGCCGCCCGGCTGGACGTGGCCGAGCCCGGTGGCACCAACGAGCCGGCGATCGGCAAGCGCCGCACCGTCACGGCCGACCAGCGCAGCCTCCGGCCGGAGGCCCGGCACGAGGATCCGGCGCACAGCGCCACGCCCGCCGAGCGGGAACGGCCGGACGGACGGGAACGGCCGGAGGAGGCACCAGCCAGCGGACGGCCAGGCACCGCACCCCGGCCAAGGCGCACGCCGTCGACCTGGACCGAGCCGGACGTGCCGGAGGAGTCGCCCTCCTACGCCGTCTACCGGCCGGACTCGGCGGGCCGCGGCACCTCCCCGGCCCGGCCGGCGCCCCGTGTCCGCTCCGAGGCCCGGTGAGTCCGGTGCGTCGGGCGCTGGAATTCCTCTTCACCCGGGTCCTCCGGTCCCGGATCGGTGTCGCCCTGGTGATCGCCGTGCTGGTCTTCGGGGTGATCGGCGCGGCGCGTCTGGTCGCCGGGCCGGGCGACACCGGCCCCGGCCTGGCCAGCCGCCCGTCCCAGCCGATCAGCACAGCCGACCCGGAGGCCGGTGACGACGGCGTGCTGTCCAGCCCGCCGGCCGCTGTCGCACCCAAGGTCCGGCCGGGGGAGGCCACCCCGGAGCAGATCGCCGGGCGGTTCACCACGGCGTGGCTGAGCGGGCCGGGCAGCAGCGGCGATGCCTGGCAGGCCCGCCTGCGGCCGCTGTCCACCCCGGCCCTGGTCGAGAAGATGACCGGTGCCGATCCGGAGACGGTGCCCGCGCGGAAGGTGACGGGCGCCCCGACGCTCCGGCCCCGCACCGAGTCCTTCGTGGAGGCACTGGTTCCGCTGGACAACGGCACGCTCCGGCTCGAACTCGTCGCACCGGACGGGCCCTGGCTGGTGGACGCGGTCGACTGGGAGCGGTCGTGACCGCCGCCGGGCAGGCCCGCCGGAAGCTGCGCCTCGGCGTGGTCGCCGCCGCCGTGACGAGCGTGCTCGCCCTGCTCTGCTGCGTCGGCGGTGCCGGTGCCTTCCTCCTCACCGAACTGGGCGGCGACGAGGACGACCCGAAGCTCGCGGCCCTGAACTGCGACCCCGCCTACCAGGTGAACCTGACCGGGGACATGCCGCGCTTCGCCGAGTACGGCGAGCGCCAGCTCCGCAACGCCGCGGTCATCATCAAGGTCGGCCAGGACATGAAACTCCCTGCCCGCGGCTGGGTGATCGCGCTGGCCACCGCGATGCAGGAGTCGGCGCTGCGCAACCTCGCCAACAGTACGGTCCCGGCGTCGCTCGCGCTGCCGCACGAGGGAGTGGGCGCCGACCACGACTCGCTCGGCCTGTTCCAGCAGCGGCCCGGGTGGGGCAGCGTCGAGCAGCGGATGACACCCTCGTACGCGGCCCGCAAGTTCTACCAGAAGATGGAGAAGGTGCCGGACTGGCAGCAGCTCCCACTCACAGTCGTGGCCCAGCAGGTCCAGGTCAGCGCCTATCCCGACGCCTACGCCAAACACGAGGAACTGGCCGGACGCATCGTCGACGAGCTCGCCGGAGGCGCCGCCCGGACCGTGGAGATCGCCGGCAAGGCGGTGTGCGACGCCGCCGCCGGAGACCGGATCGCCGCCTCCGGCTGGACCGCGCCGCTGCCCGGCGGCGTGGTCTCCGGCTTCCGCACCACCGCCCGGCCCAGCCACCACGGCGTCGACCTGGCCGCCTCGAAGGGCACTCCGATCCACGCCGCCTCGGCGGGACGGGTGCTGGTCGCCCGCTGCGACCCCGACCGCTCCGGGCGGCGGGACTGCGACCGGGACGGCTGGCCGGACAAGGGCGGCTGCGGGTGGTTCGTGGACATCCTGCACGCCGGCGGGTTCATCACCCGCTACTGCCACATGGTCGAACGGCCCCGCGTGGTGCCGGGTCAGTCGGTCGCGGCGGGCGAGGTCATCGGGATCTCCGGCAGCAGCGGCAACTCGTCCGGCCCGCACCTGCACTTCGAGGTGCACCACGACGGCGATCGGTCCAGCAGAGGAGCGGAGAACCCGGTCCCCTTCATGCGCAAGCGGGGCGCACCCCTCGGCGAGACCGGGTGAGGACGGGCGGATGAGCAACCCCCTGCCCGACCCGTTCGCCGACCGGCCGGACTGGGCGCCGCTACCACCCCGCCCGGTGGAGACCGTGCCCGCCGCCGGCGGGGCCGAGCTACGCGGCCGCCGCGTGCTGGTCGGCCTGCCCGGTCTCGGCTGGCGGGGCGACCTGCGGGCCGACGAGCGGGTGGTGCAGGGCAGCCGCACCTACGTACCGGTGATTCCGGAACACGAGTGGTACCGGGCCGAGGCCGAGCAGGTGGAGGTGTTCG
This sequence comes from Micromonospora sp. NPDC048169, assembly GCF_040652815.1. Taxonomy (NCBI): domain Bacteria; kingdom Bacillati; phylum Actinomycetota; class Actinomycetes; order Micromonosporales; family Micromonosporaceae; genus Micromonospora; species Micromonospora sp. NPDC048169. Next base: position 87,783 of record NZ_JBEZMS010000012.1, on the reverse strand, counting down.
CGCCGCTGGTACCAGTGGAACGGGTCTGGGTGGAGACCATCGGCGAGCGGCGTCCGGCGGCCGGGGCGAGCGCCCCGGGTCTCCGGCTGGTGTCGCTGGACGTGCCGGAACGCCGGCCACCCACGCCGGTGTTCGAGGCCGACGCGGTGACCGGACGGCGCGTGGTGTACGTGGACGACGGTGTGGAGCGACGCGACCTGCGCGCCGTCACCGAGACCTACTCCGGCCCGGACGGCGACATCTGCGTGCGGGTGGCCCCGGAGCTGGAGTGGTACCGGTGGGCCTGGCGTGGGCAGGCACCGACCACGCTGGAGGTGCCGGTGCACCTGCTCTGGCTGGAATAACCGGAAGTCAGTCGGCGCGCTGCGCCGAGCAGACGCCCCAGCCGTCGTCGCGTCTGGTCTCGAACCGCCACCTCTGCCGCTCACTCTGCGTGGTGCCCTCGACGGAGGCGGAGATGATGAGGTCGACCTCGACCACCGCGACCTCGCTGGATTCCTGCACGGCCAGCGGGCCCCAGCTCACCGAGATCTTCGTGTTGAAGCGCTGCTCCCGGGCCGCAAGGTCATCGCGAAGCGCACGCAATGCATCAGCGTCCACCCTTCCAGTGCAGTCGAATTCCTCGGTTCTCGTGTCGTTGCGGTCTACGAGGAAGGCTCGGAGGTAGTTGTCCACCACAACGTCGGGGGCGCTTCGGTCCGGGGCGGTCGCGCGGTCGTACAGCACGAACCCGACCACCGCACCGCCTATGCACAGCAACGCCAGCACCCCCGCGACGACCGCGAGCACCGTGCGCACGGAACGCTTGGGGCGTACCGGTGCGGGAGCGGGCGCGGGGGGCGCCAACGGCTCCGGCGGGGTTCGCTGCGCCGGCACTCGGGACACCTGGGAACCGGCGGGGGGCTGCACTGATTCCACCTCCTGAGGCTATCGGCTGCGCGTCGCGTACCCAATGCCTGGAACCGGCGGATCGTGGCGAACCGCCGGGCGGACGCCGCCCGGCGACGGGGGTGAGGCTGCTCACCGCCGGCCAGCTCACCGCGCCGACCGACATCCCGGTGGACGGCCGCCGCCTGGGTTACCGTCACAACTCGGGGAGGACATGTCGGCCTCGGAAAGAGAGGTGGACGCGGTGGCGACTCCGAAGGCGCGCGCCGGCCGGGCCGCCGCGCTGCACCGCCGGGCCGAGGCCGCCGCGACGGCGGCCGCGGGCATCCTCGACGAGATCCGGCCCGCGCCGGCCGACCACCACCGGCAGTACGAGCTGGCCGAACGTCTGCGGGCGGCGGCCGACCTGGCGGCACCCGGCTGGGCCGGCGGGCCACTGGAATCGCTCAGCGCGGCGACACCGCCCGGTGACGGCCTGCCGCCACTGGTCCGGGTGGGCACGGCCGCGCCGCTCGACGACGCCCGCTTCCCGGCGCTGGTGCCGTTGCTCGGCAGCGGCCACCTGAGCCTCGACGCCGACGCCTCGGACGCCCGGGTGGCCGGGCTGCTCCGGGCGCTGCTGCTGCGGGTGTTCGCCGCCACTCCGGCGGGTGCGCTGCTGGTCCGCGCGGTCGACGGCGGTTCCGGTGCGACATTCGCCGGGTACGCGCCGCTGGCCGACGCCGGGCTGTTGCCTCCGCCCGCCACCGACCTCGCCGGAATGCGCGCGGTGCTGGCCGAGGCCGAGCAGTGGATGGCGGCCGGAACCGCCCGGCAGCGCGGGCACGACCGGACGCTGCTGCTCGTGGTCGCCGCGCTACCAGGCGGTACGACCACAGCCGACCTGGACCGGCTCGCCGGACTGGCCGAGGGTGGGCCGCGCGCCGGGCTGCATCTGGTGCTCGCCGGCTGGCCGGACGGCAGCCCGCTGCCGCGTGCCACACCGGTGACGGTGCGCACCGCGTACGCGCTTGTCGGCGACCCGCCCGGTGCCGGCTTCAGCAGTCCCGGCGCCGAGCCGCCGGGCGGGCTGAACTCGCCCGTGTTCCTCGACGAGGACCCGCCCGCCGAGCTGGTCGCCGACGTGTGTGCGCGGCTGGCCCGGCAGATCGAGGACGGCTCGCGTCTGTCCCTGCGTGACCTGCTGCCGGCGGACGGTTTCTGGGCCGCCGGCTCGGCGGACGGGCTGAGCACCACAGTGGGTGACGCCGCCGGGCGTCCGGTCAGCCTGGGCTTCACCGAGCTGACCCCGCACTGGCTGGTCAGCGGCCGGGGCCAGGCGGGCCGGTCGGCGTTCCTGACCGACGCGTTGTTCGGACTCGCCGCCCGGTACGGCCCGGACGAGCTGGCGCTCTACCTGGCCGACCTGGCCGACGGCGAGTCCTTCGTGGAGTTCCTCCAGACCGAGCGGGACCGTTCCTGGGTGCCGCAGGTGCGCGCCGCCGGGATGGCCGCCGACCGGGAGTACGTGGCCGACCTGTTCGGCGAGCTGGAGGCGGAACTGCGCCGCCGCGAGGAAGCGTCCCGGCGGGCCGGTGGGCAGCGCTACACCGAGCTGCGGCAGCACCAGCCGCTGCCCCGGATCGTCTGCGTGGTCGACAACTTCCCGCTGGCGCTACGCGAGCGGGACCGCCTCGCCGCCGACCTGCTGGCCCGGTTGGACGCGCTCGCCCGCGCCGGCCGGTCGTACGGGATCCACCTGGTGCTGGCCGGCGAGGGTGACCTGGGCATCGGCGGTCCGCGTGACCCGCTGCTCGGGCAGTTCCCGGTGCGGGTGGCGCTGCCCGGCGGCTCGGCGGTGCTGGAACCGGCGAACGACTCGGCGGCCGGGCTGCCGGTGGGCAGCGCGGTGGTGAACACGGCGGGTGGCCTTGGCGGGCCGCGCGGCGCGACCCGGGGGCACGAGCGGATGATCCGCTTCCCGGATCCGTACGAGGACCCCGAGGTCCTCACCGACCTGCGGCGACGGCTCTGGGAGGCGCGGGACGAGGCGGCGACGCCGCCGGTGGTCTTCGCCGGGTACGCCCGCCCGCTGCTGGCGAACGATCCTCGGCACCGGGCCGCGCTCGCCGGCCGCGCCCACGGGCCCGCCGCGTTGCTGGGCCGGGCGGTGGACGTGCGCCGGTCCACGGTGACGGTGCCGCTGGGGCCGGGCGCGGGACGGAACCTGGCCGTCCTGGGGCGGGACGAGGAGGCGGAGCGCCTGCTGGTGACGGCTGTTCGCAGTGCGGCGGCGGCACAGCCGGGCGCGGTCCGGTTCGTGCTGGCGCCGCTGGCGAACGGGTCGGCCGAGCCGGCCGGGGCGCTCGCCGCCGAGCTGGCCGGACGGCACCGGGTGGAGACCGTCGACGCGGCCGGGCTGAGGGACGCCATGGCGTCGGACGAGCCGGGTTACCTGGTGGTGTTCGGGCTGGACGTGCCGGACGCCTCCGAGCTGCCGCCCGACCTGCTTCGGTCGCTGCTGGTGGAGGGCCCGCCGGCCGGCCGGCACCTGCTCGGCTGGTGGCGGACGCCGGCTCCGCTGGCCGGGCTGCTCGGCCCGGAGGGCGAGGTGGACAAGCTCACCGCCGTGGCGGTCACGGACGTGCCGGGCGGCCGGCTGGAGCAGCTCTTCGACCGCCCGGTGTGGTGGCGGCCCCGGCCGGGCCGCGCGGTGCTCTGGGACGGCCCGGACGAGCAGGGCACGGTTTTCGTGCCGTTCGGCACGACCGGGGCGGCGGCGACCGCGCGGGTCGAGCCGGACCGGCGGCCGACGGACCGCACCGGGGAGGGCACGGCATGAGTGAGACCGGCACGACCGTACCGGGGCCCCGCTCGGGTGGGCCGGCCACGGTGGCGGATCCCGCCGAGTCGGCCTGGGCGGAGTATGTCGCCGCCGCGCGGGCGCTCGACGGCGTACGCCGGGCGGCGGCCACCGCCGCCGGGGAGCAGGCACGGTCGGTGGCTGCGGCCCGCGAGGAGCTGACCGTGGTACGGGAACGGCTGGCGCCGCAGCAGTCCCGGCTGCGTGAGCTGGGCGTACCGGCGTTGTCGCTGGTTCCGACGCCGCCGGAGGTGACCGAGGCGGCCCGGTCGATGGCGGGTGGGCCGTCGGCGGTGCTGGCGGCGCTGCGCGCGGCCGGAGACTGGGCGGACGCGGCGGACGACACGCTGAGCGCGCGTGGCCTGCCCCGGCTGGCGCGGTGGCCGGCCCGTCCCCGCAACCTGCTGGTGTACGGGCCGCTGGCGCTCGTGGTGCCGCTGCTCCAGCTCGTGCTGTACGCGGTCGCCGGCCCGGGCCCGGTGACGGTGCTGGCGCTGCTGGTCGGGCTGCCGCTGCCGGCTGTCGCGTTCATGCTGGGCTGGCTGGCGGTGGGGCGTGTCTTCCGTCCGCGTCCCACCGACCGGGTGGACCGGACGCCCCGCTTCGGCGCCCTGGTCTGTCTGGTGCCGGCGGTGCTCACCGCCGCCGGGCTGCTGCTCGCCATGCTGCCGGACTGACGACGGCCGCGCTCCCGGCGGGAGTACGCGGCCGTCGGTGGCGGTCCGGGGTCAGCGGGCCATGATCAGTGCCATCGCCTCGGCCCGCGACTTGGCGTCGTTCTGCAGGCCGCCGCGCACCGCGGACGTGATGGTCTTCGCGCCCGACTTCTGGATGCCGCGCATCGCCATGCACATGTGCTCGCACTCCAGCACGACGATCACGCCGCGCGGGGCGAGGCTGGACATCAGCAGGTCGGCGATCTGCGAGGTGAGCCGCTCCTGCACCTGGGGCCGGCGGGCGAACACCTCGACCAGCCGGGCCAGCTTGGACAGGCCGGTGATCCGGCCGTCCGGGCCGGGGATGTAGCCGATGTGCGCGCTGCCCCGGAACGGCAGCAGGTGGTGCTCGCAGAGGCTCATCACGTCGATGTCCCGGACGAGCACCAGCTCCTCGTGGTTGGCCTCGAAGGTGGTGCGGAGCACCTGCGCCGGGTCGACCCGCAGGCCGGCGAAGAGCTCGGCGTACGCACGGGCCACCCGGGCCGGCGTCTGCTGGAGACCGTCGCGGTCCGGGTCCTCGCCGACCGCGATGAGGATCTCGCGGACCGCCTTCTCGATCCGGGCGAGGTCGACGCTCTCCTCCACCGGGCCACCGGTGAGCTTGCCGCTGATCAGCCGCGCGGCCACGTAGTCGAGCGCGTCGTCGCCGTCGGGCTCGGTCGCGGAGACGGCCGACTCCCTGTGCGGGGAGCCGGCCGTCGTCGGATCGCTGTTCAGTGCATACCGTCCGAGTTGTTGCTGGAACCACCGATCGAGGCGGCACCGTCGGCGCGGGCCTGAGCGGCCAGCGCCTCCTTCTCGGCCGGCGTGAGCACCGGCGGCTCGGTGGAGGGCTGACGCTTGCCGAAGCCGTGGTACGGCGCCATCGGCGGGCGCTTGACCACGCGCGCGCAGATCCGGGCCATGTCGGCGGTGGAGAGCGTCTCCTTCTCCATCAGCTCGAGGACCATGTTGTCCAGGATGTCCCGGTATTCCACCAGGATCTCCCAGGCCTCGTCGTGGGCCAGCTCGATCAGCGCACGCATCTCGCCGTCGATCTCGGCGGCCACCGCGTCGGAGTAGTCCCGCTCGTGGCCCATGTTGCGGCCGAGGAACGGCTCGTCGCCGCTGGTGCCGTACTTGATCGCACCGAGCTTGGAGCTCATGCCGTACTGCGTGATCATCGCGCGGGCCAGCTGGGTGGCCTTCTCGATGTCGTTGCCGGCGCCGGTGGTCGGCTCGTGGAAGACCAGCTCCTCGGCAGCCCGGCCGCCCAGCGCGTACGCCAGGGTGTCGATCATCTCGGCCCGGGTCTGGGTGTACTTGTCCTCCGTCGGGAGGACAAGCGTGTGGCCCAGCGAGCGACCCCGGGACAGGATGGTCACCTTGTGCACCGGCGCGGCGTGCGGCAGCGCCCAGGCGACAAGCGCGTGCCCACCCTCGTGGTACGCGGTGATCTTCTTCTCCTGGTCGCTCATCACCCGGGTCCGGCGCTGCGGGCCGGCGATCACCCGGTCGATCGACTCCTCCAGGGAGTCGTTCGTGATCGCCCGCTGCTCCTTACGAGCGGTGAGCAGCGCGGCCTCGTTGATCACGTTGGCCAGGTCGGCGCCGCTGAAGCCCGGGGTACGCCGGGCGACCGCGTCGAGGTCGACGTCGGGCGTGAACGGCTTGCCCTTGGCGTGCACCCGCAGGATGGCCTTGCGGCCCTCCATGTCGGGGGCGTCGACCGGGATCTGCCTGTCGAACCGGCCCGGGCGCAGCAGCGCCGGGTCGAGGATGTCCGGCCGGTTGGTGGCGGCGATCAGGATGACGCCGCCCTTGGTGTCGAAGCCGTCCATCTCGACCAGGAGCTGGTTGAGCGTCTGCTCCCGCTCGTCGTGACCGCCGCCCATGCCGGCGCCACGGTGCCGGCCGACCGCGTCGATCTCGTCGACGAAGACGATCGCCGGGGCGTTCGACTTGGCCTGCTCGAACAGGTCGCGGACCCGGCTGGCGCCGACACCGACGAACATCTCGACGAAGTCGGAGCCGGAGATGGAGTAGAAGGGCACCCCGGCCTCGCCGGCCACCGCGCGGGCGAGCAGGGTCTTACCGGTTCCGGGCGGGCCGAACAGCAGCACGCCCTTCGGGATCTTGGCGCCCAGGGCCTGGTATTTCGCCGGGTTCTGCAGGAAGTCCTTGATCTCGTGCAGTTCCTCGACGGCCTCCTCGGCCCCGGCCACGTCCGCGAAGGTGGTCTTCGGCGTGTCCTTGGTGATCATCTTCGCCTTGGACTTGCCGAAGTTGAGCACCCGCGAGCCGCCACCCTGCATCTGCGACATGAAGAACAGCAGCAGGAGCACGAGAAGCGCGATGGGAAGCAGGTTGACCAGCAGGCTGACCCAGATGCTGTCCGACGACACCTTGGTGTCGACCGGGCCGGTGATCCGGTCCGCCGCCTCGGCCTCGCGGACCTGGTTCCAGACCTGGCCGCCGACCTCGTACGGGAACTGCGCCTCGATCTTGTCGGTGGTGGTGTCGTCGCCGAACTTGGCCTTGTCCTTCAGGTCGAGCTGGAGCGTCTGCTCCTTGTCCTGGAAGACGACCTTCTCGATGCCGCCCTTGTTGAGCTGGTCGAGCGCGACGGAAGTATCCACCCGGTGGTAGCTGGGACCAGCGGTGAACAGTTGACTGAGCACGACGGCGCCGAGGATGACCAGGATGATCCAGACCACCGGTCGGCGGAAGAAACGCGTACGTTCCATGCTGTAGTCGGGTGCCGAGGCGCCCGCATCCTCCTGATCGACGTCCTGACCGTCTGAATGGTGTCGCCGCCTTGAGCGGCGGCCGGGGCCGCCGTGCGGGCCGGCCCGACCCCCGGGGCACGCAAACTGCCGCACCACGGTCATTCGACGGTACACCGTGCGCGCGAGGAGTGAGCTTGCGAGCCCCGCAGTCGCGCACATTCGGAACCTCGGCGCGCACGTTGAGCGAGCTTGCGAGCCCGGCGCTTACGCGTAGGGCGAACCTGGGTTTGAGCCGGCGTGGCGGGGAGCTCCCACCCGGCCCGCCCACACCGCACGGTCACGCGGTTCGAGGGGCCGGGCGTGGAGGGTGCCTCCACGTCACCGGCCCCTACCGTAGACCGGAAGACTGAGAGCCCGCTGAATGTCAGCTGACGAAGGGCTCGGCAGGGTCAGGCCCGGGCGTACACCTCGGGCTTGAGCACCCCGACGTAGGGCACCTCGCGGTACCGCTCGCCGAAGTCGAGCCCGTAGCCCACGACGAACTCGGTCGGGATGTCGAACCCGACGTACTTGACCGGGACCTGGACCTTGACCGCGTCCGGCTTGCGGAACAGCGCGACCACCTCGACGCTCGCCGCGGAGCGCGACTCCAGGTAGCGCAGCAGCCAGGACAGTGTCAGGCCGGAGTCGACGATGTCCTCGACGACCACCACGTGCCGGCCGGCGATGTCGCGGTCGAGGTCCTTGAGGATCCGGACCACGCCGGACGAGGTGGTGCCCTGGCCGTAGGAGGAGACGGCCATGAACTCCAGCTCGGCGGGCGGGCCCTGGCGGCCCAGCGCGCGGGCGAAGTCGGCCATGAACATGACCGCTCCCTTGAGCACACACACGAGCAGCAGGCCGTCCTCGACGTGGGCGTAGTCCGCCGAGACCTGCTTGGCCAGCTCCGCGGTCTTGTCGCGGATCTGCGCCTCCGAAATGATCACGTGGTCGATGTCGGCGTCGTACCAGGAGCCGTCAGCCATGCTCCTAGCCTGCCGTACGCGCCCGCGCCGCCGTCGGCGGGGCCGCCCCTTTTGGCGCGGTCCCGCCGGGGATTTTCGGCGCGAAGTGACCAAATCACCTCAGCAGGTACGGGAGCGCCAGCGCTGCCCGTCGTCGCTCGGCTTCCAGTCGGCCGAGTCGCGGGTGTCGGCGGTGAACCCGAAGGCGCTGGCGCCAACGAGGAGGAGCAGGAAGAGCAGAAGCAGGAGAACGGTCATGGCGGCGCTCGCTTTCACATGGTTGAGACTGTTTTCGCCGCCGGTGCGCACCGGACACCATTGATTCTGCGGACCACCGACCGAGGCCGACAGTGGCAGGAAAGCCAGTGGGCATCGATTTCCTGCCATCCGGCGGGTTACCCTCGTCACATGCTCCGCACGGTCGCCGTCATCGCCCTGGACCAGGTCGCCGCGTTCGAACTCGGCGTGCTCGCGGAGGTCTTCGGCACCGACCGCACCGCCGACGGCTTCCCCGGCTACCGGTTCGACGTCTGCACCGCCGACGGCAGCGCGGTACGCAGCCGCTCCGGGTTCCTGCTCACCCCCACCGCCGACCTGGGCCCGGTCGAGGACGCCGACCTGGTGGCGGTGCCCGCGCACGCCGACGGCACCCCGGTGCCCGAACCGGTGCTCGCCGCGCTGCGCCGCGCCGCCGACCGGGGCGCCTGGCTGCTCAGCGTCTGCGCCGGCGCGTTCGTCCTCGGCGAGGCGGGCGTGCTCGACGGGCGCGACTGCACCACCCACTGGCGGTACACCGACGAACTCCAGCGGCGCTTCCCGGCCGCCCGGGTCCAGTGCGACTCGCTCTACGTGCAGGACGACCGGCTGCTCACCAGCGCCGGCACCGCCGCCGGCATCGACGCCTGCCTGCATCTCGTACGCCAGGAACACGGCTCGGCGGTGGCGACCCGGCTGGCCCGCCGGATGGTGGTGCCACCGCACCGCGACGGCGGCCAGTCGCAGTACGTCGAGGCGCCCATCCCCAAGGCACCGGAGGCGCCCACCCTGGAACCGGTGCTGGAGTGGCTGATGGGTCACCTCCGGCGGCAGGTGACAGTGGACGAGCTGGCGGCGCGCGCCGGGATGGCCCCGCGTACGTTCGCCCGCCGGTTCCGCGCCGAGACCGGCACCACCCCGCACGACTGGCTGACCAACCAGCGGGTGCTGCTGGCCCGGCACCTGCTGGAGGACACCACGCTGAGCGTGGAGGGCGTCGCCGAGCAGGCCGGATTCGGCGACGCGGCGGCCCTGCGGCACCACTTCACCCGCCGGGTGGGCACCACCCCGCTGGCCTACCGCACCACCTTCCGAGACCGCCAATCCACCTGACCCACCCCCGTCTCGTGCACCCCCTCCCCGGCGCGCTCACTTCGTCGATCATGAGGTTGACCGCGCTTTCCGCCCATTTTCTCCCCGCCAACCTCATGATCAACGCCCCGGCCGGCACGCCTGGAGCGGTGATCAAGGAGTTTGAGGGGTGGGGAGGGCCGGAACGTGACCCAAACTCCTTGATCAGCGGGGCCGGGGGGTGGGGAGGGTCGGAACGGCGGCGGGCAGGCAGGGGTGAGGGCGGGCGCAGCGCCGGGTACAGCGGGTCAGGGTTGGAGGTGGTCTGCCCGGCGGCGGATCTGGAGGCCGCCGGGCAGGTGCACCGGGCCCTGTCCGTGCCAGGCCGTGACCAGGGCGTCCAGCGCCGCCACGTGACTGTGGGACAGGGCGGCCGGTGTCGCGCCCAGCTCACGGGCCCAGGCGTGCAGCACCCGGGTACGGACGGCGGCCGGCAGCCCGGCGAGCCCGGCGACGGACAGACCGCTCCCCTCGGTCCGGACGTCGGCCAGCGCGGCGGCGGCGAGCGCGTCGAGCGCGGCGTTGTCGGCCGCGAGCAGCCCGGCGGTACGGGCCAGGTTCGCCACCACCCCCGGGCCCAGCGCGTCGACGAGCGCGGGCAGCGCCTCGGCCCGGACCCGGGCCCGGGCGTACGCGGGATCGGCGTTGTGCGGGTCCGCCCACGGGTCGAGTCCGAGCGCGGCGCAGGCGGCCCGCGTGTCGGCACGCGGGACGTCGAGCAACGGGCGCAACAGGGGCACCCCGTCGAGATCGCGCCGTTCCGGCATCCCGGACAGCCCGCGCGGTCCGGCGCCCCGGGCCAGTGCCAGCAGGACGGTCTCGGCCTGGTCGTCGCGGGTGTGCCCGAGCAGCACCCCGGCCGCGTCGTACCGGCGGGCGGCGGTGACCAGCGCCTCGTACCGGGCCTCCCGGGCGGCTGCCTCGGGGCCGCCGGGCCGGCCGTCCACCCGTACCGTGAGCGCCTCGACCGGGTCGAGCCCGGCGGCGCGGGCCCAGCCGGCGACCGCCTCGGCCCGTTCGGCGGACCCGGGTTGCAGGCCATGGTCGACTGTCACCAGGCCAGCCGGGCGCCCGAGCCGGGGGGCCACGAACGCGGTGGCGGCAGCGAGCGCGAGCGAGTCGGCCCCGCCGGAGCAGGCCACCAGCACCGGGCCGCCGCCGGGCAGACGGGTCAGCAACCGGCGTACGGCGAGCCGCACGGCCGCGACGGCGGGAGCGGGCGACGGAGATCGCCGCGACCGAGCGCCGGAATCAGCCGGGCCGGTGCCGTCGGCCGAGCCGGGACCAGCCGAGCCGGCCGGACCAGCCGAAACGACCGGATCAGACGACGGGCGGGGTGGCACCGGCGGGCCCGTGTACGCGGTTCACCCAGGCGTCCGGGTCGCCCAGCTCGTCCAGCCGGGGCAGCGTCAGCGGGGACGAGAAGATCTTGTTGAAGCCCTGCATCCCCACCCGGTCGACCACGCCGTGCACGAACTTGCGGCCCTCGGCGTACTGGCGCATCTTGACCTCGATGCCGAGCAGCCGCCGGATCGCCTTCTCCAGCGGGTTGCCGGACTCGCGACGGCGGTTGAACGCCGCGCGGATCGACTCGACGCTGGGGATGACCTGCGGGCCCACGCCGTCCATCACGAACTCGGCGTGGCCCTCGAGCAACGTCATCAGCGCGGTCAGCCGGTCCAGCACCGCGCGCTGGGCCGGGGTCTGCACGATGTCCAGCACGCTGGCCCGGCTCTCCGGGTCCTTGACCGCGTCGGAGAGCGTGGCCACCCCACGGCGGAGTCGTTCCAGCAGGTGCTCCCCGCCCTGCGAGGCGTCCACGAACGCCTGCACCTCACCGAGGAAGTACGCGCGCATCCACGGCACGGCGGTGAACTGGGTGCGGTGGGTGACCTCGTGCAGGCACACCCAGAGCCGGAAGTCGCGCGAGTCCGCGCCGAGCTTCCGCTCGACCTCGAGGATGTTCGGCGCCACCAGCAGCAACTGGCCGGGGTCGCCGGCGAAGACCTCGTACTGGCCGAGCACGCGCCCGGAGAGGTAAGCGAGCACGGTGCCGGCCTGCACACCTGTCACCCGGGAGCCGATCGCCTCGGTGAGCGCGCCCGGCCGCTTGTCGCCGGAGAGGCGCTCGACCAGCGGGGAGACCACCTCACGCAGCCCGGCGATGTTCGCCGCCGCCCAGTCGCGGCGGTCGACCACGCGTACCGGCGGGTGGGCGACCTGCGCACGCAGGCCGGTGTAGTCGGCGACGTGACCGGCCGCCTCCTCGGTCAGCCGACGCAGGTCGCCGACCACGTCGGTGGCCTCGGCGTACGACACCCGAGGGCCCGACTTACTCAGCGCCCCCGCGGTCGCGGCGGCCAGATCCCAGTCCACGAACTGCGCCATGAACCCACCGTACCCGCGCCGGAACACCCCCACCCGGGGTCGCGCCGGCCGATCGACGCCCGTCGGTCAGCGGCAGCCGCACCCGGCCAGCGCCGAGCTGATCCGGTCCAGCGCCGCGCGGCTCTCGTCCAGCGAGCCCTGGGTCCGGTCGGTGAGCACGGCGAACGTGAGCAACCGGCCGTCGGCGGTGGTCACCGTGCCGGCGATCGCGTTGACGCCGCTCAGCGTGCCGGTCTTGGCCCGCACCACACCCGCCCCGGCGCTCGTGGCCGCCGCCCGGTAGCGCTCGCCGAGCGTGCCCGACCAGCCGCCGACGGGCAGGCCGCCGAAAATCGCGGCGAGTTCGGGGTGACTGCCGTTGCCGGCCATCGTGATCAGGTCGGTGAGCAGCGAAGGGCTGATCCGGTTGGTGCGGGACAGCCCGCTGCCGTCGGCCAGGCTGATCTCACCGGCGGGCAGGCCCAGCTCGCCGAGCACCTGGTCGGTGGCGGCCGCGCCGCCGGCGAACGAGCCGGGCTTGCCCTTGGCGAGCGCCACCTGCCGGGCCATCGCCTCGGCGATCACGTTGTCGCTGTCGCTGATCATGATGTCGACCAGCCGGATCATCGGCAGGGACTCGACAGTGCCCAGCTCTGCGCCGGGAGCCGTACCCGTGGCGCCGGACTCGGCCGGCGCGGTGCCCCGGGCCACCTGGGCCGCGCCGGTCAGGCCGAGAAGCCTGGCGAACTGCCGGCCCGCGGTCAGGTCGGGCTGCGGCACCCGCTCGGCGGCGTGGTTGGTCTGCTCGGCGGTGCGCCGCGCCTCGGCGGGGTTCTTCCGAGCGCCGTCGGTCATCAACGCGGTGATCGCCGCGCCGAAGCCGCCGGTGGGGATGTCGGCGTCCCAGCCGGGCTCGAAGACCGGGCCGCTGAACAGCGACGAGTCGACGATCACCTTGGTCGGCGCGGTGCCGCCGAGCGCGTCGCGCACCTGGGCGGCGAGGTCGTCCAGGCGGGCCGCGCCCGGGTAGAAGCCGTCCTTGTTCACGGCGAGCGTGGGGTCACCACCGCCGACCAGGACCACCTCGCCCGGGTTGGCCCCGGCCACCGCGCGGGTCGGGATCCGGTACGCCGGGCCGCGTGCCGCGAGCACCGCCACCCCGGTCGCCAGCTTGGTCACCGAGGCCGGCACGGTGGGGGTGTCCTGGCCCCTGCCGTAGAGCGCCTGGCCGGTGCTCACGTCGGCCACCGAGACGTGCACCCGGTCGCCGAGCGTGGCGGCGCGGACCAGCGGGTCGAGGGCCGCGCGGATGCCGGCCTCGGTGGGCAGCGGGGCGTTGCCGTCCGGCCCGGCCAGCACTGCCGGCGGGGTCGGCTCGGGCGGCGCGGCGACCGCCGTACCCGTGCTGTCGGGGTCGCCCAGCCACCCGGCGACCGGGCCGGGGCGCAGCACCGCGAGCCCGGCCACCGCCAGGGCCAGCACGAGCACGCAGGCCAGCGCCGCGAGCAGCCGCGAGCGGCGTCGTGGCCGGCCCGGCGGCGGACCGGAGGGTACGGGCGGCGCGGCGCCGGACGGCGGAACCGGCGGGCTGACCGGAATCGAGCCCGGGACGCCGGGCCGGCTCACCGGGCCTGCCGGATCGTGCGGCGGGCCGACGCGGGCGGACCCGGCGGCCGGAGCCGGACGATGAGGGATGTTGGCACCCGGGACGGACACCCGCCCGGTGGCCCCGCCGGAACCGGAACCGGCGGACCCGCGCCCGTCAACCCTCTCGGGGCGGTAGTGTGAATCTTCCCTCCCCACGGCCCCCTCCTCCCCCGCTCGAAATCGCCTTGGGCGACACTACTTCGGTCCGAACACTATGCGGCGGCCGGAGCCGACGGGGGGCGTTCACCCCGCGCCGGGGGTGAGCCGCTGGTTTCCGTTAGCCAGCGTGGGCAAACGAGGGAGCGTGGAAGATGGATTTCGACGTCACGGTTGAGATCCCCAAGGGTCACCGCAACAAGTACGAGGTAGACCACGCGACCGGCCGTATCCGGCTGGACCGCACCCTCTTCACCTCCACGCAGTACCCGGCCGACTACGGGTTCATCGAGGGCACCCTGGGCGAGGACGGCGACCCGCTGGACGCGCTGGTGCTGGTGCCCGAGCCGACGTTCCCGGGCTGCCTGATCCGCTGCCGCACCATCGGCATGTTCCGGATGACGGACGAGAAGGGCGGCGACGACAAGGTCCTCTGCGTGCCCTACGAGGACCCGCGCCAGGAGCACCTGCGCGACATCCACCACCTGGGCGAGTTCGACCGGCTGGAGATCCAGCACTTCTTCGAGGTCTACAAGGACCTGGAGCCGGGCAAGTCGGTCGAGGGCGCGACCTGGGTCGGCCGGGTCGAGGCCGAGGCGGAGATCGCCAACTCGTACCGGCGGGCCAAGGAGGCCGAGGAGCGCGGCGAGACGCTGCACTGACACCCACGCTTTCGCCGGAGGCCCGGGTCGCGACGCGCGACCCGGGCCTCGGCGTGTCTCAGGTGAGCAGGTCGCGGGCCCGGTCGTAGAGGCCCAGCACCGCGCAGGCCACCGGCACGACCGCGACCACCAGCGCGGTGTCGGTCAGGTCGGCCAGCCGCCCGAGGTACGGGGAGACCGGGCGCCGGGCGTACGTGGCGCCGGCGGTGACCGCCGTCAGGGCCAGGGCCAGCCCGCCCACAGTCAGCGCCAGCCGGCCACCCGGACCGGCCCGGTCGGCCAGCACCACGCCGAGCAGGGCGAACCCGGTCAGCCCGGCGACTATCGCCGGCACCCGGTGCCGTACCGCCACGAACAGGCGCGAACGCAGCAGCAGCACCCCGCACGCGACTGCCGCCAACAGCAGCCCGGCCGTCCGGCCGACGGAGACCAGCACCGCGACCGCGCCGACCGCGAGCACCGCGTGGCCGAGCAGCATCCCGGTCAGCACCTCTTCCGCGCGGGCCACCGCCGCGTGCACCCGACCCCGGTCCGGCAGGTCCCGGGTGCCGGCCGGGCTGGGCAGGGTGAGCGGCGGCAGCGGCAGCTTGCCGACCCGGATGGCCAGCAGCGGCAGCCCGCCGAGGGCGAACACCAGCACGGCGAGCAGTACGGCGGCGGTGCCGTCCGGGTGGAGCAGCAACCCGCCGAGCGCGGCTGCCACACCTGACAGGCCGACAGTCACCCCGGCCACGAAGACGCGGGACCGGCTGGCCACGCCGAGCAGGCCGAGCACCGCCACCAGCAGCAGCGCCACCGAGCCGACGAGCAGTTCGGGGGCGCCCACCCAACGCAGGCCCACGATCGGGCCGACCGGATCGCCGGAGGCGACCGAGAGCGCTCCGGCCACCGCCGCCCAGGGCAGCGCGTACCCGCCGAGGGTGGCGCCGACCGGGCCGTCCCCGTATGCCCGGGACGCGGCGGTGGCGGTGAGCACCAGGACCAGGGCGACCGCCGCGGCGACCGGCCAGCCGTGCTCCCCCGGACCGGCCGCGACCACCGCGACCAGCCCGACGGCCAGGGGTACGGCGGCACCGGCCAGCGCGGCGGCCCGGGTGGCGTGACCCGACCAGGCGGCGCCCCGGCGCCGGGCGCCGTCGACTATCGCCTCGACCACGTCGTCGTACTCCAGTTCGGGCCACTCGGCGCGGGCCGGCACCAGGTGCAGCACCTCGCCGTCGCGGACGCCCTGCGGCAGCAGCGCCTGGGCGGTGGCGAGCACCGCGCCGTCGGTACGGCGCAGCACCCAGCCGCCGTGCCGTTCCCCGTCGTCGGCCAGCCCCTCGCCGGCGTGCCGGAGCACCTCGGGCAGCAGCTCGGCCAGGGGGACCTGCTCCGGTAGGGCCACGTCGACCCGCCGCCTGGGCGCGCTGATGGTGACCCGGGCGAGCCCGCTTGTCATCGAGGCATCTCCATATCGCGCGGAGGGAGTGGGCTGACGGACGAGAGGACTTTACCTACGATGAGCCAGGCTCGGGTTACCCAGAGCCACGTTCCGGGAGGGTAAGTGTCCACTGTCGTCATCAAGCGGCCGCCACGCCGCCCGGCCCCGGAGATCCCGGTCGGTGAGCTGCCCGTCGAGGCGCCGCCGGAGATCCCCGCCGCCGCCGGTGGGCGCTGGCAGCAGGCGCTGACGGTGCTGCCGATGCTCGGCGGGACGGTGGCCATGGCGATGATGTTCGGCCGCGGCGGTGGCGCCTACTCGTACGTCGTGGGCGGCATGTTCGGCCTCTCCTCGGTGGCGATGCTGGTGACCACCTGGGGCAGCGCCGGGCCGAAGAAGTCCGAGCTGATGGCCGCCCGCCGGGAATACCTGCGCCACCTGGGCACGCTCCGGCGCCGGGTGCGGGAGACCGCCGGCGCCCAGCGGGCCGGGCTGTCCTACCGCCATCCCGAGCCGGGGCGGCTCTGGTCGACTGTCGACAGTCACCGGGTCTGGGAACGCCGGCCCGGCGACCCGGACTTCGCCGTGGTCCGGGTCGGTACGGGGCCGCAGACGCTGGCCACCCCGCTGGTCCCACCGGTCACCCGCCCGCTGGAGGAGCTGGAGCCGATGACGGCCGGGGCGCTGCGGCGCTTCCTGGACGCGTACTCGGTGGTGCCGGACCTGCCGGTGGCGCTGTCGCTGCGCAGTTTCGCCCGGGTCTTCGTGCGCGGGCCGGCCGGCCCGGTACGCGGCGCCGGCTCGCCCGCCGCGCAGGCGCTGGCCCGGGCGGTGCTCACCCAGCTCGCCGTCTTCCACGCGCCGGACGAGCTGCTGATCGCGGTCTGCGCCGGGCCGGAACGCCGGGCCGCCTGGGAGTGGGTGAAGTGGCTGCCGCACGCCCATCATCCGGCGCGTACCGACGCGCTGGGCCCGGTGCGGCTGGTCACCAGCTCCGCCGCCGACCTGGAACGGCTGCTCGACGACGTGCTCGGCGCCCGGTCCCGGTTCAGCCCGCACGGCACGGCCACGGACGGGCCGCACGTCGTGGTGGTGCTCGACGGCGGCGACCTGACCGGCGCGAGCGACCTGGCCGGTGACGGCGGCATCGACGCGGTCACCGTGCTCGACCTGGACACCCCGCCGCCCCGGCTGCTCGACCGGTACGCGCTCCTGCTCGACCTGGTCGACGGCCGCCTGCACTCGCACTCCGCCGAGGGGCACGCCGAGGTGGGCGCCGCCGACGCGCTGGCGCCCGCCGACGCCGAGGCGGTGGCCCGGCGGCTCGCGCCGCTGCGGCTGGCCGGCACGGTACGCGGGCCGGACGCGCCGCCCGGCGCCGAGCTGGGCCTGCCCGAGCTGCTGGGTCTGGGCGACCCGGAGAGCTTCACCGCCGAGCAGGGCTGGGCGCCCCGGGCCGCGCGGGACAGGTTGCGGGTGCCGATCGGGGTGGGCGCCGACGGCGGGGCGATCGACCTCGACCTGAAGGAGTCGGCGCAGGACGGGATGGGCCCGCACGGCCTGCTGATCGGCGCTACCGGCTCGGGCAAGTCGGAGCTGCTGCGCACGCTCGTGCTCGGGCTGGCCGCCACGCACAGCTCGGAGCAGCTCAACTTCGTGCTCGTCGACTTCAAGGGCGGCGCCACGTTCGCGCCGTTCGAACGGCTGCCGCACACCGCCGCCGTGATCACCAACCTGGCCGACGCGCTGCCGCTTGTGGACCGGATGGTGGACGCGATAAACGGTGAGCTGATGCGCCGGCAGGAGCTGTTGCGCCGGGCGGGCAACTTCGCGAGCGTGCGCGACTACGAGCGGGCCCGGACGGCCGGTTCGCCGCTGGCCCCGCTGCCGTCGCTGCTGCTGATCTGCGACGAGTTCTCCGAGCTGCTGTCCGCCAAGCCCGACTTCATCGACCTGTTCGTGCAGATCGGCCGGCTGGGGCGGTCGCTCGGGGTGCACCTGCTGCTGGCGAGCCAGCGGCTGGAGGAGGGGCGGCTGCGCGGGCTGGACACGCACCTGTCGTACCGGATCGGGTTGCGGACGTTCTCGGCGCTGGAGTCCCGGACGGTGCTGGGCGTGCCGGACGCGCACGAGTTGCCGCGCAGTCCGGGGCACGGTTACCTGCGCTCGGGCACCGACCCGCTGGTCCGGTTCAAGGCCGCGTACGTCTCCGGCGCGGTCCGGCGGCGCGGCGGGGCGGCGGGCGCGTCCGGTGCCGGTGAGGCGCGCGTGCTCACCTTCTCCACCCACCTGGTCCCGGTGCCCGAGCCGCCCGTGCCCGCCGCCCTCCCGGCCGAGGACGACGGCGGCGAGACGCTGCTGGACCTGCTCGTGGACCGGCTGGCCGGGCAGGGCCCGCCGGCGCACCAGGTGTGGCTGCCGCCGCTGGACGCGTCGCCCGCCCTGGACGAGCTGCTCGGCCCGGTCGGCGCCGACCCGGTACGCGGGCTCGCGGTGGCCAATCCGGAGCTGCACGGGGCACTACAGGTGCCGGTGGCGGTGGTGGACAAGCCGTTCGAGCAGCGGCGCGACCTGCTCTGGCTGGCGCTGGACGGCGCGGCCGGGCACGTCGCGGTGGTCGGCACCACCCGCAGCGGCCGGTCCAGCCTGCTGCGCACGCTGGTCTGCGCGCTCGCGCTCACCCACACCCCGGCCGAGGTGCAGGTCTATTGCCTCGACTTCGGCAGCGGGACGCTCGGCGTGCTGCGCGACCTGCCGCACGTGGGCGGCGTCAGCGGACGGGCCGACGGCACCGCCGTGCGCCGTACCGTCGGCGAGGTCGCCGGGCTGCTGGCCGAGCGGGAGCGGCGGTTCGCCGAGGCCGGTGTGGAGTCGATGGCCGCGTGGCGACGGCGGCGGGCGGCGGGCGCGCCCGACCCGTTCGGGGACGTGTTCCTGGTGGTGGACGGGTGGAACACGCTGCGCGGCGAGTACGAAGACCTGGAACCGCTGGTCACCGAGCTCGCCACCCGGGGCCTGGCGTACGGGGTGCACGTGGTGGCGAGCGCCCTGCGCTGGTCGGACTTCCGCCCGGCGATCCGCGACCTGTTCGGTTCCCGGCTGGAGTTGCGTCTGGGCGACCCGGCCGACTCGGTGGTGGTCAAGCGCGCGTTGGCGGCGACCGTGCCGGAGGAGCGTCCGGGACGCGGCATCACGCCCGGCGGGCTGCACTTCCTCACCGCCGAGCCCCGCGTCGAGGCGCTGGGGGCCGAGACGGCCGACCTGGTCAAGGCGGTGGCCGGCGCGTGGACCGGTCCGCCCGCGCCACGGGTGCGGCTGCTTCCGCCGGTGCTGCCGTACGCCGAGCTGGACCAGAGCGCGACGAGCGGGCTGGCGTTCCCGATCGGCGTGGCCGAGGCGGACCTGTCCCAGGTGGTGCTGGACTTCACCACCGAGCCGAACTTCCTGGTCTTCGGCGACGCCGAGTGCGGCAAGTCGTCGTTCCTGCGCGCGCTCGCCACCTCGATCGTCAACCGGTTCACCCCGGAGCAGGCCCGGGTGATGCTCGTGGACTACCGGCGCAGCCTGATGGGCGTGATCGAGACTCCGCACCTGATCGGGTACGGCACCGCCGCGCCGCACACCGCCGAGCTGATCGAGTCGGCCGCCGGCTACCTCCAGGGGCGGCAGCCGGGGCCGGAGGTGACCCCGGCGCAGTTGCGCAGCCGGTCGTGGTGGAAGGGGCCGGAGCTGTTCGTGCTCGTGGACGACTACGACCTGGTGGCCGGTGGCCCGACGAACCCGTTGCGGGCGCTGGAGGAGCACCTGCCGCACGCACGGGACATCGGGCTGCACCTGGTGCTGGCGCGGCGTACCGGCGGTGCCGGGCGGACCGCGTACGAGCCGATCGTGCAGCGGCTGCGCGAGCTGTCCACGGCCGGGCTGGTGATGTCGGGCGGGCCGGAGGAGGGCACTCTCGTCGGCCAGGTGAAGGCCGGGCCGCTTCCCCCGGGGCGGGCGCGGCTGGTCACCCGCCGGGAGGGGGTGCGCCTGGTGCAGCTGGCGCATCTCCCGCCCGGGTGATCGGGCTGGCCGAGTTGCCCCGTGACGGGCGGGACAACCGGTAATCTCCGTGCAGCATTTGTCTGACGCGACCGAACGGCTGGGGAATGTGACAGGGGATCGGCAGGGACTGCCCGGTGGGCCGCCCCGGCGTCTCGCCGGACGCGCGCTCCTCGCCGCCGCGTCGGCACTGGTCACCGTGGCCGGTCCGCTGGCGCCGCCGGCACATGCCGCGCCCGCCGCCCCGGCCACTGTGGCGCGGCCCTGGGTGGCCCCCGGCGGCCTGCTGCGCACCGACCAGGTACGCGACGAGCAGTGGCAGTTGGAGGAGTTGCGGGCGACGACCGCGTGGCGCACCTCGACCGGGCGCGGCGTGGTGGTCGCGGTGATCGACTCCGGTGTGGACGGCTCCCACCCCGACCTGGTCGGTCAGGTGCTGCCCGGCCTGGATCTGGTGACGCCGGACGGCTCGGACGGCCCGGACCCGGTGGGGCACGGCACCACCGTCGCCGGGCTGATCGCCGGGCGGGCCGACGACGACCGGGGCGTGGTGGGGCTCGCGCCGGATGCCAAGATCCTCCCGGTCCGGGTCCTCGACGCCGAGAACCGCTACGACGACGCGCTGATCATCGCGAAGGCGGTGCGCTGGGCGGTCGACAACGGCGCCCGGGTGGTCAACCTGTCGCTCGGCGGCAGCATCGACAACCCGGCCCTGGCCGCGGCGCTCGACTACGCGTTCGCGCGGGACGTGGTGGTGGTGGCCTGCACCGGCAACCTGGCCACCTCGACGACCACCGAGGTCTGGTATCCGGCCCGGGAACCGGGTGTGCTCGCGGTCACCGGCCTGGAGCGGACCAGCGAGAACCTCTGGTCCGGCTCGATCACCGGGCACGAGACGGTGCTCAGCGCCCCGGCCACCGGGCTCTACGGCGCCCGGCCGGACGGCTACTGGCGGGTGCAGGGGACGAGCTTCGCCGCGCCGCTCGTCGCCGCGACCGCCGCCCTGGTCCGCGCCCGTTATCCGAAGATGTCGGCGGGCGACGTGGTCAACCGGCTGATCACCACAGCCCGGGACCTCGGGCCGACCGGCCGGGACGACCGGTTCGGCTACGGCCTTGTCGATCCGGTGGCCGCGCTGACCGGCGACGTGCCGGGGGTGGGCCACAACCCGCTCGACGACAACGCCTCCCCCGGCGTGGTGGGCTTCGGCCCGGCACCCGGCGAGGGGCGGGACACCCGGGCCGCGGCGGCGGGCCGGGGTGGCGATCCGTTCGGGCGTACGGCGGAGGGCTGGACCGCCCGGCCGGCGGGGCAGACGGAGGTCTGGGCCCCGGAGCGGCTCTGGACCGGCCTGGCCCTGTTCGTCGCGCTCGTCACCGGCACCGCGTTGATGGTGCGGCGGTTCCGGCAGACCCGCCGCTGAACCGGTCTGACCCTGCCCTCAGGTGGGTAGGGGAAGCCCCATGGAGACCACCGGGGCGCCGGTCACGCACCGGTCGTGGCGCGGCCGCCGCCTCGACCGCGAGCACTCTCTCGGCCTGCGGCTCACACTGGCCGCCGTCGCGGCGTTCCTGGTGCTGGTGCCGTTCGCCCTGATCGCGCTGCTGGTGCTCGGCGCCTGGCCGCCCCTGCTGCGGCTGGACGCCTCGATCACCGACGCGTTCCACGGGTACGCGCAGGACCACCCCGTCTGGGTCGACGTGATGACGGTCTGGACGCACGTCTTCGGGCCCGGCCCGCTGCGGGTCGCCGCCGTCGCGGTGGTGGTCTGGCTGGTCCGGCGCGGCGCGCCCCGGCTCGCGGTGTGGGTGGTCGTCACCATGGTCACCGGCGGGCTGCTCGGCGCGCTGCTCAAGCTGCTCGTCGGCCGGGACCGGCCGGATCTGCTCGAACCGGTGGCGCGGGCCGCCGGTTACTCGTTCCCGTCCGGGCACGCGCTCAACGCCACGCTGGCCGCCGGCGTGCTGCTGCTGGTGTTCCTGCCGTTCGCACGGGACAGCCGCCGGGGCCGGGTCGCGTTGTGGACGGCCGCCGTGCTGGTCACGGTGGTGACCGGGATCAGCCGGATCGCGCTGGGCGTGCACTGGACCAGCGACGTGGTGGGTGGCTGGGTGCTCGGGACCGCCGTGGTGGCCGCGACAGCGGCCGGCTTCGCCACCTGGCGCAGCGGCTCCGGGCGGCGGTCCGCGCGTCCGCTGCGTGAGGGGGTCGAGCCGGAGCTGGCCGACCAGGGGCCGGAGGGCGGGCGGGCGTAGCCGGACCCGCGCCGGGGTACAGGCGATGCCATGTCCGATGTCGTGATCCGAGTCACCCGGCGTGTCCTGCTGCCGCTGGTCCTGCTCTTCGCGCTGATGGTGGGCCTGGGCCTGCTGGTGACCCGGGTGCTGGCCCACACGTGGCCGTTCACAGTGGAGGACACGGTCAACCGTGAGCTGGCCGGCGACCGGACGCCGGGCTGGAACGACGTCTCGCTGGTGTTCAGCACGCTCGCCAGCACCCAGATGATCGTCGTGGTGACGGTGCTGGCGGCGCTGGTGCTGCGGCTGGTGCTGCACCGCTGGCGGGAACCGTTGTTCCTGTGCGCGGCGGTGACCGCACAGGCGCTGATCTTCCTGTTCACCACGATGGTCATCGACCGGAACCGTCCGGCCGTGGCACACATGGACGCCTCCCCGCCCACGTCCAGCTTCCCGTCCGGGCACACGTCGGCGGCCACCGCGCTCTACGTCGGTCTGGCGCTGCTGCTGGCGCTGCGGGCCCGCAGCACCCCGGCCAAGGCCACCTGGTGGACGCTGCTGGTGCTGGTGCCGATCGGCGTGGCGCTCACCCGGATGTACCGGGGCATGCACCACCCCAGCGACGTGGTCGCCTCGTTCCTCAACGGCGGCACCTGCGTGGCGATCATGGCGCGGGCGGTCCTCGACCGCACGCTCACCTGGGGCCGTGCCCATCTGCCGCTGTCCCGCTCCGGTGACGAGGCGACACCGGCGGGAGCGTCGGCGGGCGGCTGAGCGCCGCCGGGCGGCTCAGGTGCAGTCGCCGGTGGCGACTCCCCGGGTACGCTCCGCACCCGCCAGCGCCACCGGTCGCGCCTCGGCCGCGGTCACCGCGAAGCCGGTGTTCGGGTCGTCCGCCGCCGCCGCGAAGATCACGCCGAGCACCAGACCGTTCGAGGAGACCAGCGGGCCGCCGGAGTTGCCGCTGCGCACCAGCGCCCGGATCGTGTAGATCTCCCGGTTGACGTCACCAGCCGAGTAGATGTCCGGGCCGGTGATCCGGTCGACGTCCCGGATCCGGGCCGGGCGGGCGTCGTACGGGCCGTCGAGCGGGAAGCCGAGCACGATCGCGTCCGCACCGGTGGCGGCCGGCCCGGCGGCGAACCGCAGCGACGGTCCGGGCAGCCCCGGCACGTAGAGCACGGCGAGGTCCCGGTCCGGGTCGTAGACGACGACCTCGCCGTCGTACCGCTCGCCGCGCAACTCCACCGCCACCGAGCGGGTGCCGGCCACCACGTGCGCGTTTGTCATCACCCGGTCGTCGGCGTACACGAAGCCGGAGCCCTCGATGCGGCGCGAGCAGCTCGGCGCGGAGCCGAGCACCTTGACCACCGACCGCCTGCTGTTCTGCACCACCTGGGAGTTGGCCAGCGCCGGGTCGGGCGGTGCGACCTGCCGGGCCGGGGTCCTGCCCAGACCGTTGAACACGTCGGGGAAGCCGTTCGTGTCGACGGTGTCCCGCAGGGCGGTGGACAGGTCCTGGGCGCGGTCGGGCAGCACCCGGTCCACCACGGTGAGCAGTGCGCTGTTCTTGACCGAGGCGGCCAGCCAGGGCACCGACGAGGAACCCAGCGGCACCGCCACCAGCCACGCCACCAGCATGACCGCGATGACCGAGATGAACGCGCCGCCGACGTCGTCGATCTTCCGGCCGGTCCGCCCGGTGATGGCGGCCCGCAGGTTGGAGCCGAGCCAGCCGGCCAGCGCCTGCCCCAGCACGGCGAGCCCGAAGATCGCCACCAGGGAGATCAGCACGCGGGTGCCGCTGGCCTCGAACTGCTGGGCGATCAGCGGCCCGACCTGGAGGCCGAGCAGCGCACCCAGGAAGAAGCCGGAGAACGACAGGGCCCCGATGACGAAACCCTGACGGTATCCGCTGGTCGCGAACACGAGCATGAGCAGAAGAAGGACGAGATCCACGGCGGACACGCCCCAAGGGTACGGGCACCCTGCCCGCGGTCGGCTCAGCGCTCGCGGAACGTGACCCGGGGATGCGTACGGGTGATCAGCGCACCGGGCTCTCGTCGGCCGTCTCGGTGCCGGCCGAGGGAGCGGGCGTGGCGTCGACCGGCGGCAGATCCACCACCCGGGAGTGCGGCCAGGGCCGGGACCAGCCACCCATCTCCAGCAGCCGGTCGATCACGCCCGCGGTGAAGCCCCAGACGAGCATCCCGCGCACCGAGAAGGCCGGGCCGATCCAGCCGCTCGGGTGGCGTACCCGCATGCGGTTGTCCGGGTCGACCAGCTCGGTCACCGGCAGCCGGGCCACGTGTGCGACCTCGGCCGGCTCACGCGGATGCACCGGGTGCGGGTCGTGCCACCAGGCGAGCACCGGGGTGACCACGAAGTCGCTGACCGGGATCCAGAGCCGGGGCAGCTCGGCCAGCACCGTGACGCTGCCCGGGTCGAGGCCGACCTCCTCGTTGGCCTCGCGCAACGCGGTGGCGCGGAGGTCGGCGTCCTCCGGGTCGGCCGCGCCGCCGGGGAACGCCGGCTGCCCGGCGTGGTTGCGCAGCGTCGCGGCGCGCTGGAGGACCAGCACGTCCGGCCCGGCACCGGGCTCCTCGCCGAGCAGCACCAGCACGGCACTCTCCCGGCCGCCGCTCTCCGGCGTGACGATGCGGGTGAAGTCCTCCGCCCGCGCGGTACCGAGCCGGCCCAGCAACGGGTCGAACCATCCCGGCGGGCGTCGGGTCATACCCGCACCCCGAGGTGGCGTTCGAGCAGAGCGGCGAGGCGGGCGTCGTCGAGCGCGCCGGTCGCGTCGGTGTGCCGGATCCGCCCGTCGGCGTCGACCAGCACGGTCAGCGGGAACGCGTTGCGTTCCAGCGCGCGCTGGAACGCGTCGCCCTGGTCGAGCAGCATCGGGAAGTCGACGCCGTAGTCCTCGCCGATGGACTGCGCACCACCGCGGCTGTCCCGGCTGTTCACGCCGATCACCTGGAACCGGCCGTCGGCCCGCTCGCTGAGCCGCTGGAAGGCGGGCAGCTCCTTGCGGCAGGGCGGGCACCAGGACGCCCACACGTTGATCACGGCCGGGCCCTTGACGTCGCGCAGATTCACAGGTGTGCCGCCGGTGAAGCAGTTGAGCGTCAGGTCGGGCAGCTGCTCCCCGGCCTTCCCGGCGGGCGCCGGGGACGCGACGGCGGGCGCGACGGTCAGCGGGGTGCAGTCGGCGAACGGCGAGGGCCGCTCGGCCCGGGTGGCGGCCGCCGGGCGTTCCGGCTGCTCGGCCGTGGCGGTGCAGCCCGCCGCCGCCAGCAGCAGCGGGACGAGCAGGTACGCGAGCCGGCGCATCACGGCACGTCCGCCGCGGCGGCCTGCTGCGGCACCAGGTCGGGGTCGAGGCCGACGGCGACCGCCAGGTCACGGGCCCGGGGGCCCTTCAGCAGCTTGGCCGCGGCGGCCGGCTCGGTCGGCCCGGTGCCGTACGCGGGGCACAGCTTCGCCAGCGTGCACGCGCCGCAGGCGGGCTTGCGGGCGTGGCAGACGCGGCGGCCGTGGAAGATCACCCGGTGCGACAGCATCGTCCAGTCGCGCTTCGGGTAGAGCGCGCCGATCGCGTGCTCGATCTTCACCGGGTCGGTCTCGGTGGTGAGCTGCCACCGCTGCACCAGCCGCTGGAAGTGGGTGTCGACGGTGATGCCGGGGACGCCGAAGGCGTTGCCGAGGATGACGTTCGCGGTCTTGCGGCCGATCCCGGGCAGGGTCACCAGGTCGTCGAGCCGGCCGGGCACCTCGCCGTCGTACCGCTCGCAGAGCGCCCGCCCGAGGTTGATCAGGGAGCTGGTCTTGTTGCGGTAGAACCCGGTGGGCCGGATCAGCTCCTCCATCTCGGCGCGGTCCGCCGCGGCGTAGTCGGCGGCGGTGCGGTAGCGGGCGAACAGCTTCGGCGTGACCTCGTTGACCTTCTTGTCGGTGCACTGGGCGGACAGGATCGTCGCGACGGCGAGCTCCAGCGCGTTGGAGTGGTCGAGCTCACAGTGCGCGTCGGGGTGCGTCTCGGTCAGCACCCGGCCGATGCGCCGGGCACGGCGCGTACGGCCGAGGTCGGTCTCGGGGGAGCGCGTGGTCACGTCGGCCAGCCTACGTCGCGGGGCCGACGCTCCGGCGGCTCGGCGCGGCCGGCGTGCGCTCAGCCACCCGCCGGTGCGGTGATCTTGCCGGTTCCGTCGAGCTTCGCGCCGGTGTCCGGGAAGTCGGTCCGGTTCAGCTCGCGGACCAGCCCGAGGCCGCGGTTCTGCCGGTCGACCGACGGACGGCCCACGCCGTTCATCACGGTGGAGGTGAACGTGCCGCCGACGAACTTCCCCTCGGCGGTGAGCGACACCTTGAGCACCCCGCCCCAGCCGAGCCGGCCCGAGCTGTTCAGCGACTTCCCGCCGCCGGCGAAGTTGCCCAGGCTGTACGCGATCAGCCGCCCCTTGTAGAACTCCATCCCGCGCAGCACGTGCGGGCCGTGCCCGATGACCAGGTCGGCGCCCGCGTCGATGACGGTCCGGGAGAAGCGGATCGGGTCGCCGCGGTTCTCGCCGAAGAACATCTCGGTACCCGGCTTCACCCGGGTCTTGTCCGCGCCCTCGGCGCCCATGTGCACCTGCACCACGACGATCTGGGCCGACTCCTTCGCCATCTCGATCACCTGCTTGGCGGCGTCGAGGTCGACCAGGCTGTTCGACCAGGGGTACGACGAGAAGCCCACCACGGCGACCTTGACGCCCTTGACGTCCACCACGGTGATCTCGCCCGGGGCGCCGGTGTGCTTGAGCCCGTGCGCCTCAAGCGCCGACTGGGTGTTCTCGTAGCCCTGCCGGCCGTAGTCGTAGCCGTGGTTGTTGGCCTGGTTGAGCAGCTGGAACCCGGCCGAGCGCAGGTGCGCGGCATAGCCGGGCGGCGCGCGGAACTGGTAGCAGTTCTTCGGCTCCGGGCCGCACTTGCCGGCGCCGGTGTCGTCGGTGAGCGGCTCCTCCAGGTTGCCCATCACCAGGTCGCCCTTGAGCGCCGACTTCACGTCGTCGAAGAAGCCCTTGCCGCCGTTGGGCGGCAGCCGGTCCGGCGCGTTCCCCATGATCACGTCACCGGTCGCGGTGAGCGAGATCGACGGCTCGTTCGCGCCGTCCGGCGCCGCCGGCTGGTCACCGGTCGCGGGCCCGGCCGAGCCGGTCGACCCGCCGCCCTGGCCCGCCTGCCACCTGGGATCGCCGGACCCGCCGGCCTCACCGCCGCAGCCGGCGACGAAGAGGACGGCGACGAGCGCGGCGAACGCGGCCAGGCGCCGGCCGAGCACCGCGCGACGCGGCCCGGGAGCGGCGGCGGGCGTCCCGGCGACGGCGGCACGGAGGGTACGGGGCACAGAACGGGCGGGAGCGTACATCGTCGGCGACGCTACCGTCCCCGGAACGCCGCGACGAGGGCCGATCGGTCGGAAAACCCGTCGTGTCGAATACGCCGAGCCCACGTCAGCCCGCCCGCCGGTCGGACCACGGCACCACGGTCCCGGTGCCGCCGGAGCGCACGGCGGCGTGCACGGCCCGGGCCAGCGGCGCGCCCCAGGCCGAGCGAGGGCCGCCGTAAGCCGCCGGATCGCCCTCGGCCGGGCAGAGCACAGTCACCGCGTCGGTGGGGGTGCCGGTGGCCGGCAGTCCCAGTTCCCAGATCGCCTGCGCCTTCGCCTCCGTGGCGGTGGCCACGGCGTTCACCAGTGCGGCCTCGCTCAGCCGCACCGGCACGTACGCGACGATGTTGACGGTGCCGACGTGCTGCGCGGGCCGGACCGGGCCGGATGCGGCGTGCGGGGCCGGGCCGGATGCGGCGTGGGCCGGCTCGGGCGCGGCGGCCCACACCGGCGTGCCCAGGCCCACAGTCGCCCAGACCCGGACGCCGCCGTCGGCGCGGCGCACCACCTCGGTCACGTCCACGCCGGTCAGCAGCCCCACACCGGGGCCGTCCAGGCCGAGGCCGTCCGCCAGCTCGGCCAGGTGGGCGGCGGGGTCGTCCCGGTCGTACGACATCGGCACCGTCGCGTTGAGCACCCACCCGCGGACGCCGATCCCCCCGCCCAGCGGCGCGGAGCCGACCGCCAGCAGCGGCCTCTCGGCCCGCCACACCAGCAGCGGGATGTCCCACCCGGTTTCGGACCGGCTGGTCAGGAACGGCTCACACAGCACGCCGGTCACCCTACGATCACAGGTGGGAACGGGTGGCGCCGGGCCGGGCCGAGTGCGGGATCTTAGCTGCTCACCAGGTCCGGTGGGTTACGCCCAACGATCAAGATTCCAGGGGTGCACCTCTGATTCCTACTCATGTGCGCCTAGACTGGCGGCGCGCGAGGGATCAGCGGACGGCGGACCCGGCCGACGGACGGCACGCGCAGGCGGAGGTGCGCGATGGACGAGGTACTGGCCCGCAGCGGGATCTTCCAGGGTGTCGACCCGGAGGCTGCCGAGGCGCTCGCCAAGGAGATGGAGACGATCGAGGTCCGCAAGGGCGAAATCGTCTTCAACGAGGGCGAACCCGGCGACAGTCTCTACATCCTCCTGTCCGGCAAGATCAAGGTGGGTCGCCGCGCGGCGGACGGCCGGCAGAACCTGATCGCCGTGATGGGCCCGTCGGACATGGTCGGCGAGCTGTCGCTGTTCGACCCCGGTCCGCGTACGGCGACGGCCACGGCCGTCACCGACACCCGCCTGGTCCGGCTGCGCAAGCAGGCCCTGCGGCCGTGGCTGAACAACCGGCCCGAGATCGCCGAGCAGCTGCTGCGGGTGCTGGCCCGCCGGCTGCGCCGCACGAACGACTCGCTCGCCGACCTGATCTTCACCGACGTGCCCGGGCGGGTCGCCAAGAACCTGCTCCAGATGGCCGGCCGGTTCGGCACCCGCGACGGCGGCGTGCTGCGCGTGACGCACGACCTCACCCAGGAGGAGATCGCCCAGCTCGTCGGTGCCTCCCGGGAGACCGTCAACAAGGCGCTGGCCGACTTCGCCTCGCGCGGCTGGCTGCGGCTGGACGGCAAGAGCATCATCATCCTCGACCCGGAGCGCCTGGCCCGCCGCGCGCGGGTCTGACCTCCGTACCGGCTTCCCGGCCCGGCCCGCCTCCGCGTGGAGCCGGGCCGGTGCCGTCTCTGCCCGCCGCAGAATCGCTTGGCCCTCCCGGACCGGTGACGCCAGGCTGGGACGATGCCTGATCGCGTCGCCGTCCTCTCCGACATCCACGGTGTGCTGCCCGCCCTGGACGCCGTCCTGGCCGAGCCGGACGTGGCCGCCGCCGACCTGATCGTCCTCACCGGCGACCTGGCGGCCGGTCCGCAGCCGGTCGAGGTGCTGGACCGGTTGGCTGCGCTCGGTGACCGGGCGTGCTGGGTCGGCGGGAACGCCGACCGCGAGCTGGTGCAGGCGCGGGCCGGCCGGCCGGCACCCGTCGCCGTGTCGCACTGGGCCGCCGGGCAGCTGCGCGACGACCAGGTGGCCCGGCTGGCCGCGCTGCCGCCGTCCGTCACGGTGCCGGTCACCGGGCTGGGCGAGGTGCTGTTCTGCCACGCGACCCCGCGTGACGACGAGGAGGTAGTGCTCGTCGACTCCCGGCTCGACCGCTGGGCAGAGGTCTTCGCCGGCCTGCCGGCCGAGGTCGGCACGGTGGTCTGCGGGCACACGCACATGCCGTTCACCCGGCTGGTCGACCGCCGCCTGGTGGTCAACCCGGGCAGCGTCGGCATGCCGTACGGGGGCGCCGGCGCCTGGTGGGCGCTGCTCGGCCCGGGCGTGCAGTTACGCCGGACCCGCTTCGACGTGGACGCCGCGTGCGCCGCCGTCGCCGCCGGTTCGGCGTTCCCGGACGCCGAGGCCTGGGCCGACGAGTACGTCCGCTCCCGCCACTCCGACGCCGACGCCCTGGCCGTCTTCGCACCGCGCGACGGCCGCTGACCCGGGTCCCCCGGGGATCGACCGTCCTGTCTGGACCGGGACATCGCGATCCGCGACGCTGGGATAGCGTGAGGTGATGGACCGGCGGTATCGGATCCTCCTCGTCTCCAGCAGCGGCGGGGTCCTGCTCGATCTGCTCGCGCTCCGCCCGTGGTGGGAGCGGCACGACCCGGTGTGGGTGGCGGTCCGCGCCCCCGACACCGAGGTGGCGCTGGCCGGGCAACGGGTGCACTGGCAGCCCGAGCTGTCGACGCGCACCCGGTGGCAGGTGCTGCCGGCGGCCTGGCGGGCCCTGCGGCTGCTGCGCCGGGAGCGACCCGACGTGGTGGTCTCGGCCGGCACCGGCGTGGCCGTCGGCGTCTTCCTCGCCGCCCGCCTGCTCAGGGTGCCGTCGCTGTGGCTGGAGACGTTCAACATGACCGGGCCCGCCGGGGCCGCCGCGCGGCTCTGCTCCCGCCTCGCCGCCGCAGTGCTGGTGCAGCGACCCGCCCTGCTGGCGTCCCGGCCCCGCGCGGTCCTCATCGGGGAGCTCTACTAGTCATGGCCCGCCTCCTGGTCACCGTCGGCATGGGCCCGTGGCCGTTCGACCGCCTGATCGAGGCCGTCGCACCGCTCTGTGCCGCGCACGAGGTGTTCGTCCAGACCGGCACGTCGGCGGTGACCCCGCCGTGCCCGCACGCCCCGTTCCTGCCCCTGGACGACCTGCGGAGTCGGCTGGCCGCCGCCGACGTGGTGATCACCCACGCCGGGAACACGGTGCGGCTGGTCCAGCGGCTCGGCCGGGTGCCGGTCGCGGTGGCCCGGGAGGCGGCACGGGGCGAGATGGGCAACGACCACCAGGTCGACTACCTGCGCGCGGAGGAACGCTCGGGCCGGGTGGTGGCGGTGTGGGACGTGGCCGAGCTGCCGGCCGTGGTGGCCGCGCATCCGCAACGGCAACAGCTGCTGCTCGCGGAACGCCCGTTGCCCGGCCCGGTCGACGGCGAACGCCTGGCCGCCACTCTGGACGCGCTCTGCGCCCGGCTGGTCCGATGAGCCGGGCCGACGAGGCGACGCGCCGGGCGGGTGTACGGCCCTTCGCCACCCACCCGCTACGCCGGTACGCGTTCGCCTGGGACGCGCTGTCCGGCCGCACCGGCCGGCACCTCGATCTGGGCTGCGGCACCGGAGACTTCCTCGCCGTGCTGCACGAACACGGCACCGTGACCTGCGAGGGCGCCGACCCGCACCCGGGCTACCTCGCCGAACTGGCGGCCCGCCATCCGGATCTGCCGCTGCACCGGCTCGGGGTCGGCGAGCCGCTGCCGTTCGCCGACCGCCACTTCGACTCGGTGAGCCTGCTCGACGTGCTGGAACACGTGCCCGACGAGACCGCGCTGCTGACCGAGACGCACCGGGTGCTCGCCCCCGACGGGCTGCTGGTGCTCACCGTTCCCCGGCGGCACGTCTTCACCTTCCTCGATCCCGACAACGCCAAGTTCGACTTCCCCCGGCTGCACCGCCGGATCTACTCGTGGCGGTTCGGGTCGCAGGTGTGGCACAGCCGGTTCGCCGACCTCTCCGACAACCTGCGCGGCGACATGTCGGTCGGCCGGGACCGGCACACCAACTACCGCACCGAAGACCTGCTCGGCCTGCTGCGCGCGACCGGTTTCACCCCGACCACTGTGACCGGCGCCAACCTGTTCTGGCGGTGGTTGCAGATCCCGGCGCTGCTCACCGGCGGCCCGGTGCGCCGCCTGCTGGAGCGCGGCATCCACCTCGACGGCCGGCTGTTCCGCTCGGCCAACCTCTTCGTCATCGCCCGGAGACTGCCGTGACCGTCGCCGACACCGCCCGCCTCGCCTGGTTCTTCGGCCGGCTCGCCGTCAAGGAACGGTTCGCGCCCCGGCTGCACGTACGGCCACTGGTCGCCGAGCTGTTCCTCACCGACAACTGCAACCTGCGCTGCACGAGCTGCGGCTGCTGGACCACGAACACCAAGGGTGAACTCTCCACCGACGAGTGGCGCGACGTCCTGCGTCAGCTCGTCGCGCTGCGCATCCACAAGGTCAACTTCACCGGCGGCGAGCCGCTGATCCGGCCGGACGCGCTGACCCTGATGGCGTACGCCCGCGAGGTGGGGGTACGCCACCTGCATCTGAACACCAACGGCATCCGTCTCACCCCGCCCGTGCTGGACGAGGTGCTCGCCGCGGGCGTACGCAGCTTCAACGTCTCCGTCGACGGCCCGACGGCGCTTGTGCACGACCGGATCCGCGGGCGGCTCGGCGCGTTCGAGACGACGACCCGGCACCTGCGGAACCTGATCGCCGCCCGGGACCGGCTCGGTCTGAAGGTACGGATGAACTTCACCGTCATGCGGGACAACGTGGACAGCCTGCCCGGCATCGCGGCGCTGGCCCAGGAGCTGGGCGTGACGCTCTATCTCAACCTCGTCACCGACCGGACGTTCCTGTTCCGCACCGACGCGGTCACCGACCAGACCGACGTGGCGGGCGACCGGCTCGACGCGGCGCTGGCCGAGCTGGAGGCGATGGCCCGGGCCGACCGGCGGTGGTTGCCGCGTTACTCGGAGCTGCGTTACCTGCGTGGGCACTTCGACGACCTCGTCCAGCGCGACCTGCCGTGCGCCGAGTCGCAGCTCAAGTTGATGGTGCACTCCCGGGGGGAGATCGGCGGCTGCTGGGCCCACGATCCGACCGCCTCGGTCCGGCAGCGCCCGATCGCCGAGATCGTCGACGCGCCGGAATACCGTGCCGAGCACGCGCGGCTGTTCCGCAAGGAGTGTGTCGGCTGCGGCAGCAACTACAGCCTCAACCTGCGCTGGCGGCCGGGCACCTACCTGGCCGACCGGCAGTGGCTGCGGGGGCGGCGCAGTCTTGCCTGAGCCGATGCGCCCGAGCCAGCCGCTGTACGACGCGCTGGCGTCCGGCTACGAGGAGCACTTCGCGGTGCCGCACCGGCGTGCCTACGACGACCTGGCGTGGGAGCGGGTGCTCGCGTTGGTGCCGCCGGGCGCCCCGGTGGTGGACGCCGGTTGCGGCGTGGGCCGGTGGGCGCGGCGGCTGCTCGACCTCGGCCATCCGGTGACCGGCGTCGAACAGGCGCCGGGGATGGTGGCCGAGCTGCGCCGCCGGCCGCCCGGTTCCGGCTTCACACTGGTCGAGGGTTCGATGACGGAGGTGACGCTGCCGGCTACGGCCGGCGCGGTGCTGGCGATGGGTTCCCTGCAGTACACAGCCGATCCCGAGCGGGCGGTCCGGCACCTGGCCGGGTGGTTGCGTCCGGGCGGGGTGCTGGCCGTGCTTGTCGACTCGCTGGTGGGCCTGGTCCTGGAGCTGGTCGGTGCGGGCCGGGATGACGAGGCGGTGGACCGGCTGGCCCGCCGGCGGGGTGTCTGGCGTGCCGAGGGGCACGCCGCCGACCTGCACCTGCTGGACCGGGCCCGGTTGGAGGCCGCGTTCCGCGCCGCCGGCCTGGTCGAGATCCGCAGCGCCGGGCTGCTGGTCAGCGCCGCCGCGCTGGGGCGGGCCGGGCTGGCCGGACGGCTGGACGCCGACTGGGACGCGCTGTTGGAGCTGGAGCGACGGCTGGGCGACGCCCCGGTCCTCGCCGACGCCGGCAAGCAGCTCCTGGTGACCGGTCGCCGCGCGCCGGGGTGACCGCCCGTCCCGGTTCAGTCCAGGCAGCGGCGGAGCGCGGCGACGACCCGTTCCGCCTGTTCCACTGTGAGCTCCGAGGACATCGGCAGGGCCAGCGCCTCAGCGTCCAGCCGTTCGGTCACCGGTAGGCGCTCACCGCCGCCGAGTGGGCCACTGTGGATTGCCGCGAAGTAGGGCTTGGTCCGCACGCCGAGTGCGGCCAGCCGCGTCGCCACGCGGTCGCGCCGGGCGAAGCGACCAACCCAGTGCACCCAGCAGTGCCGGTCCCCGGGGCGTACCCGCTGGACCTCCACCGGCAGGGCGGACGCCGCGGCGGCGTAGACCTCGGCCACCTCGCTCCGGCACCGGACCAGCGTGTCCAGCTCCGCGAGCTGGTCGACCGCGACGACGGCGTGCAGCTCGTTCATCAGCTCGGAGCGGGTCCAGCCGGCCGGTGCGGCGAGGACCGCCTCGGCGGCGTCGGTGGGCAGCACCAGCGCACCGCCGGCGCCGCCGGCCGACACCACCTTGGCGAAGCTCATCGAGTACGAGTGCGACAACGCCTGCTGTGCCACCGGCCGCCCCTGGTGCAGGCTGCCGAGGGCCGCGGCGGAGTCGGCCAGCAGGGCCACCCCGGCGGGGTCGCAGACCGCCCGCAGGGCCGGGTAGTCGCACGGGTTGCCGAACGTGTCGACGCAGAGCACCACTCGTACGCCGCCCCGCTCGATCGCGGCGGCGACGGCCACCGGGTCGATCGTCCAGGTCGCGGCGTCCACGTCGACGAAGCGCAGTCTGTAGCCGAGTTGGACCAGGATCTCCGCGGTCGCGGGGAAGGTGTAGGACGGCAGCACCGCCACGTCGCCGGGGCGGGCCGGGCCGACGGTGGCGGCCACCATGATCCGCAGGGCGGCGGTCCCCGAGGCGGTGACCAGCACCCGATGGTCGTCGTCGAGTTGCAGCTCCTTGCCGAGGCGTTCGGTCAGCTCGCGCGTCCACCGGTTGCCGTGCTTGACCTCCCCGCTGACGAGCGCCTCCTGCTGGCGGGCGACGACCGTCTCGGGGTGTGCCGGCGGGGGCGGTACGACGACCGGCAGCGGCGGCCGGAACAGGGGTGCCCGGTCGTCGTCGACCTCGGCCACCAGCTTCGCCAGGGCCGGGTGGAGCGGCTCGACCCGGTGGCCGGCGGCGGTCAGCTTGTCGGTGACCACCAGGCCGGAGCTGTCCGGCGCCGGGCGCGGCATGGTCAGCAGCGGCGCCGACGAGCCGCACAGGTCCCGGATCCAGGTGGCGAGGTCGGTCAACGGCACCGGTTCCCCGCCCACGTTCCATACGCCGGGGTCGATCCCGCGCAGGAGGAGCCGGGCGAGGGTGTCGGCGGGCAGGAAGCTGCGTACGGTGTCCGCGGTGACCGGCAGCGGCAGTCCCTGGCGGGCCCGGCGGACCAGCCGGGTGGCCACCCGGTGCTGGCCCGGGCCGAAGACGTTCGCGAGCCGGAGCACGGTCAGCCGGTCGGGCGGGATCGCGTCCGCGACGAGTCGTTCCTGCGCGAGCTTCGCCATCGCGTACGTCCACCGCCCTGTGGGGTCGGCGTCGGCCATCGCCCGGGCCAGTGGGGCGGCCCGCCACGGCGGGCAGGGTTCCCGGGCGAGGTCGCGCACGCGGGCGCACCAGCTGTCGAGTTCCCCGGCGGACCACGGCAGGTCGGGCGTGGTGTCCTCGGTGAGCGGGCCGGACGCGGCGCCGTAGACCTCGACGGAGGAGGTGAGCACCACCTGGCGTCCGGCCAGGCGGGGCAGGAGCCGGGCGGTGCTGACCGCGTTGTCCAGCGGCAGAGTCCAGGGGTGGCGGGGCCGGGGGTGGCTCGCGCCGAGCAGCACCACGACGATGCCGGGCGGCAACTCGGGTGGTTCGGCGGTGAGCAGGTCCGCCCTGATCCAGTCGAGGCCGGCGGCGGTGTTCGCCTCGGCGGGTGGGTGACGGTCCACGGTGGTGACTCGCGCGCCGGCGGCCAGCAGCACCTCGGCGGTAGCCGTGCCCAGGAAACCCGCCCCTCCGACGAGCACAAATTCATTCATGTTGTGCCTCCCCGTGATCCAGCACGATATCGCGGATGACGGCCGCGCGGAGGTGTCGGATAGCGGTCCGGGTTCGACGTCGGGGACGGCCAAAAAAGTCAGGCTTGACTGTTTGTTTTGGGCGGGGCAGGCTGTCTGCGTGTCGAGCCGAGTTCCACAGCAGGAGCGCAGCCGGGCCACCCAGGCCCGGTTGCTGGAGGCGACCGTCGAGTGCCTGGTGGAGCACGGCTGGTCCGGCACCACGACGACTGTGGTGGCGGCCCACGCCGGCGTCTCCCGGGGCGCCCAGTTGCACCACTACCCCACCAAGGCCGCGCTGGTGACCGCCGCCGTCACGCACCTGACCGAGCGCCGGGCGGCCGAGCTGCGCGCCGAGGCGGCGGTCCTGCCGTCCGGGCCGCAGCGCCTCGACGGAGTGGTGGACCTGCTCGCCGCCTCGTTCACCGGCCCGCTGTTCGCGGCAGCGCTGGAGCTGTGGGTGGCCGCCCGCACCGACGCCGAGCTGCGCGCCGCGCTGGTGCCGCTGGAGGCGCGGATCGGCCGCGAGATGTACCGGCTCACCGTCGAGCTGCTCGGCGTGGACGAGCGCCAGCCGGGGGTGCGCGAGTCGGTGCAGGCCACCCTCGACCTGCTTCGCGGCCTCGGCGTGGCCAACCTGCTCAGCGACGACTCGCCCCGCCGTTCCGCCCTGCTGAGCACCTGGAAACGCCAGCTCGCCGCGCTGCTCACCCCCGAGAGCCGGCGGCACTGATCACCTGACGCCCCACCCCCGCCCGGAGGCACAATGGTCGACCTGACAGCCCTGCTCGCGGACCTGGCCGCCGAGTCCGAACAACTCGACGCGCTCGTCGCGGACCTGCCGCCGGAGGGATGGGAGCGGCCGACACCGGCCCCGGGCTGGACCGTCGCGCACCAGATCGCGCACCTGGCCTGGACCGACCACGTCGCCTACCTGGCGGCCACCGACGAGTCGGCGTTCTTCGCCTCGGTCATGGCCGCGCCGGACCCGTCGCGTCTGGTCGAGGACGGCGCCGAGTCCTTCCTCGCACCGGCGCCCGCGCTGCTGGCCCGCTGG
The DNA here is from genome assembly GCF_040652815.1 of Micromonospora sp. NPDC048169. Classification (NCBI taxonomy): domain Bacteria; kingdom Bacillati; phylum Actinomycetota; class Actinomycetes; order Micromonosporales; family Micromonosporaceae; genus Micromonospora; species Micromonospora sp. NPDC048169. The sequence continues at coordinate 50,948 of NZ_JBEZMS010000012.1, read as the reverse complement.
CGTACCGGCCGGTCGGCGCTCGCCGGGGCGCTCGCCGCCGTCCCGGCCGGGCAGAAGATCCCCTGGTACGGCACCAGCATGTCGCCCACCTCGATGGCGACCGCCCGGCTGATGGAGACGTGGGCGCACGGCGAGGACGTCGCCGACGCGCTGGGTGTCACCCGTACCCCGACCGGGCGCCTGCGCCACATCGCGCACCTCGGCTTCCGTACCCTCGGGCACGGCTTCGCAGCCCACGGCCGCGAGGTGCCCACGGCGCCGGTGCGGGTCGAGCTGACCGCGCCCACGGGCGGCGACGTGTGGGAGTTCGGTCCGGCCGACGCGGCCGACCGGGTGACCGGCCCGGCGCTCGACTTCTGCCTGCTCGTCACCCAGCGCCGGCACCGCGCCGACCTGGCCCTGACGGCCACCGGGCCGGTGGCCGACGAGTGGCTGGACGTGGCCCAGGCGTTCGCCGGCCCGCCCGGCGACAAGCGGGAGCCGGCGGACGGGGGCCCGGCATGAGCGAACGCACCGAGCGAAGCGAGGGCCGTGAGAGCATGCCCGACCGGCCCGCCATGAGCGTGCTGCGGATCGGGAACGCGTCGGGCTTCTACGGCGACCGCTTCGCCGCCTGGCGGGAGATGATCGACGGCGGCGAGCTGGACGTGCTGACCGGTGACTACCTGGCCGAGCTGACCATGCTCATCCTCGGCCGCGACCGGATGCGTGACCCGTCGCTGGGCTACGCGAAGACGTTCCTGCGCCAGCTGGAGGGCGTGCTCGGCACCGCGCTGGAACGCGGCGTCACGCTCGTCACGAACGCGGGCGGCCTCAACCCGGCGGGGCTGGCCGACGCGATCAAGTCGCTCGGCGACCGGCTCGGCCTCCAGGTCCGGGTCGGGTACGTCGAGGGCGACGCGATCCAGCGGCCGGACGCGCTGACCGCCAACGCCTACCTGGGCGCGTTCGGGATCGCGGCCTGCCTCGACGCGGGCGCGGACGTGGTGGTCACCGGGCGGGTCACCGACGCCTCGCTGGCTGTCGGCCCGGCGATCGCCCGCTTCGGCTGGACCCGCGACGACCTGGACGCGCTGGCCGGCGCCACGGTGGCCGGGCACCTGATCGAGTGCGGGGCGCAGGTCACCGGCGGCAACTTCAGCTTCTTCACCGAGTTGCCGGACGGCGGGCACCGGCCCGGCTTCCCGATCGCCGAGCTGCACCCGGACGGCTCGTCGGTGCTCACCAAGCACGCCGGCACCGGCGGCGCGGTCACCGTCGAGACGGTCACCGCCCAGCTGTTGTACGAGGTGGGCGGGCCGGACTACCTCGGGCCGGACGTGGTGACCCGGCTGGACACGGTACGGCTGGAGCAGGAGGGCCCGGACCGGGTACGCGTGTCCGGGGTACGCGGCACGCCGCCGCCGGACACGCTCAAGGTGGGCGTCAACAACCTGGGCGGCTTCCGCAACTCGATGACGTTCGTGCTGTGCGGGCTGGACATCCCGGCCAAGGCGGCGCTGGTCCGGGGCCAGATCGAGGAGTCGGTCGGCACGGAGGGGCTGGAGTTCACGCTGGCCCGCACCGACCACCCGGACACCGGCGACACGGAGGCGGCGAGCGCGCTGCTGCACGTACACGTGCGGGACGGCGACAAGTCGCGGGCCGGGCGGGCGTTCTCGGCGGCGGCGGTGGAGCTGGCGCTGGCCTCCTACCCGGGCTGCACGCTCACCACGCTGCCCGGCGACGCGACGCCGTACGGCGTGTTCACCGCCGACACGATCGCGCAGGACGCGGTCGAGCACGTGGCGGTGCTGCCCTCCGGCGAGCGGGTGCCGATCGCGCCGCCTACGGTGACGAGCAGTTTGCAGGGGGCCCTTATACAACACGAGGCGTTAACAGGGGGCCCTTCCTTGCACGACACCCGGCGGGGGGCGCTGGGTGAGCTGGTCGGCGCGCGGTCGGGCGACAAGGGCGGCGACGCCAACCTGGGCGTCTGGGCGCGTACCGATGCGACCTGGCCCTGGCTGCGCGACTGGCTGAGTGTGGAACGGCTGGCCGAGCTGCTGCCGGAAACCGCCGCGCTCACCGTCGAGCGGTACGAGCTGGCGAACCTGCGCGCTGTCAACTTCGTGATCCGAGGCCTGCTCGGGCAGGGCGTGGCCGCCTCCACCCGGTTCGACCCCCAGGCCAAGGCCCTCGGGGAGCTGCTGCGCTCCCGGGTGGTCGACCTACCGACGGAGGCACCCGCATGACCATCGTTGACACGCCGGAACGCCGGCAGCTGCGCGAGCTGACCCGCTCGTTCGTCACCCGGGAGGTGCTGCCGCACCTGTCCGACTGGGAGCGGGCCGGCGAGCTGCCCCGGTCGCTGCACGAGACCGCCGCGAAGATCGGCCTGCTCGGCATCGGCTTCCCTGAGTCCGTCGGCGGCAGCGGCGGCGACCTGCTCGACTCGATGGTGGTCACCGAGGAGATCATCCGCTCGGGTGGGTCGTCCGGGCTGGTCGCCGCGTTGTTCACGCACGGGATCGCGCTGCCGCACATGGTCGAGACCCAGGACGAAGGGCTGATCGACAGGTACGTCCGGCCGGCGCTCGCCGGGACGATGATCGGTGCGCTGGCGATCACCGAACCGGACGGCGGCTCCGACGTGGCGGGCATCCGCACCTGCGCGGTCCGCGACGGCGACCACTACGTCGTCAACGGGTCCAAGACGTACATCACCAGCGGGGTCCGCGCCGACTTCGTCACCACTGCTGTCTGCACCGACTTCCCCGGCTCGGGCTCGGTCAGCCTGCTGGTGATCGACAAGGGCACGCCCGGCTTCACGGTGGGCCGGCGGCTGGAGAAGCTGGGCTGGCACTGCTCCGACACCGCTGAGCTGTCCTTCGTCGACGTCCGGGTCCCGGTGACGAACCGGGTCGGCCCGGAGGACACCGGTTTCCTCGCCATCATGCAGCAGTTCGCCAACGAGCGGATCTCGCTCGCCACCCAGGCGTACGCGACCGCGCAGCGCTGCGTGGACCTGACGGTGCGGTGGTGCCGGGACCGCCAGACGTTCGGCCGGCCGCTCGTCGGGCGGCAGGTCGTCCGGCACAGGCTGGCCGAGATGCACTCCCGTACCGAGGCGGCGCGGGCGTACGTGCACGAGGTCGCCGAGCGGGTCGCCGCCGGGCAGCCGGTGGTGACCGAGGTGGCGGTCGCGAAGAACGTGGCGGTGTCCGCGTGCGACTTCGTCGTCGACGCGGCGCTGCAACTGCACGGCGGTTTCGGCTACATGCGTGACGCCGAGGTGGAGCGGCACTACCGCGACGCCCGGCTGCTCGGCATCGGCGGTGGCGCCACCGAGATCATGAACGAGATCATCGCGAAGGGCATGGGCCTGTGAGCACGACAGTTCTGCAGAGCACGATCGACCCGTCCGCGCCCGCCTTCACCGCCAACCGGGAGGCGCTGCTGGAACGCCTCGCCGAGCTGGAGGAGGCACTCGACCAGGCCCGGGGCGGTGGCGGCGAGAAGTACGTGACCCGCCATCACGGTCGCGGCAAGCTGCTGCCCCGGGAGCGCATCGAGCTGCTGCTCGACCCGGACAGCCCGTTCCTGGAGCTGTCGTCGGTGGCCGCGTTCGGCACCGACTTCCCGGTCGGCGCCAGCACCGTGACCGGCATCGGCGTGGTCGAGGGCGTCGAGTGCCTCATCGTGGCGAACGACCCGACGGTACGCGGCGGCGCGATCAACCCGTGGTCGCTGGCGAAGACCCGGCGGGCGGGTGAGATCGCGGCGGCCAACCGGCTGCCGATGGTGAACCTGGTCGAGTCGGCCGGCGCGGACCTGCCCACCCAGGCGGAGATCTTCATTCCCGGCGGCCGGGTGTTCCGTGACCTGACCCGGCTGTCGGCGCAGCGGATCCCGACAGTGAGCGTGGTCTTCGGCAACGCCACCGCCGGCGGCGCGTACGTGCCGGGCATGTCGGACTTCACCATCATGATCCGCGACCGCTCGCAGGTCTACCTGGCCGGACCGCCGCTGGTGAAGATGGCCACCGGCGAGGTCACCGACGACGAGTCGCTCGGCGGCGCGGCGATGCACGCCACCACGTCCGGCCTGGCCGACTTTCTCGCCGAGGACGAGCGCGACGGCATCCGGCTGGCCCGGCAGTGCGTCCGCCGGCTCAACTGGCGTAAGCAGGGCCCGGCGCCGCGCAACCCGGATCCGTTGCCGCCCCGGTACGACCCGGAGGAGTTGCTCGGCATCGCCAGCGCCGACCTGAAGGTGCCGTTCGACCCGCGCGACGTGCTGGCCCGGGTGCTCGACGACAGCGCGTTCGACGAGTTCAAGCCCGGCTACGGCACCGCGCTCGTCACCGGCTGGGGTGAGCTGCACGGCTACCCGGTCGGTGTGCTGGCGAACGCCCGGGGCGTGCTGTTCAGCCAGGAGGCGCAGAAGGCGGCCCAGTTCATCCAGCTCGCCAACGCGGCGGACACGCCGCTGATCTTCCTCCAGAACACCACCGGCTACATGGTCGGCACCGAGTACGAGCAGCGCGGCATCATCAAGCACGGCGCCATGATGATCAACGCGGTGTCGAACTCGAAGGTGCCGCACCTGACCGTCAACCTGGGCGCCTCCTACGGCGCCGGCAACTACGGCATGTGCGGCCGGGCGTACGAGCCGCGGTTCCTCTTCACCTGGCCGAACGCGAAGTCGGCGGTGATGGGCCCGGCGCAGCTCGCCGGTGTGCTGTCCATCGTGGCCCGGCAGGCGGCCGCCGCCCGGGGACGCGAGTACGACGAGGACACCGACGCCGCCATGCGGATGATGGTCGAGCAGCAGATCGAGTCGCAGTCCGGGGCGCTGTTCCTGTCCGGGCGGCTCTACGACGACGGCGTGATCGACCCCCGGGACACCCGTACCGTCCTCGGGTTGTGCCTGTCGGCGATCCACAACGGACCGGTGAAGGGCGCCGACGGTTTCGGCGTCTTCCGGATGTAGGGGGCGTACCCAAATTGATCACGAAGCTCTTGGTTGCGAACCGGGGGGAGATCGCCCGCCGGGTCTTCGCCACCTGCCGCGCCCTCGGCGTGGCCACCGTCGCCGTGCACTCCGACGCGGACGCCGACGCGCCGTTCGTGGCCGACGCCGACCAGGCCGTCCGGCTACCAGGCAACACACCGGCCGAGACGTACCTGCGCATCGACGCCATCCTGGACGCGGCCCGGCGCTCCGGCGCTGACGCCGTCCACCCCGGCTACGGCTTCCTGGCCGAGAACGCCGAGTTCGCGGCGGCGGTGACCGACGCGGGCCTGACGTGGGTCGGCCCGTCGGCGAAGGCGATCGCCGCGATGGGCGACAAGATGGCCGCCAAGGCGCTGCTCGCCGACGCGGGCGTGCCGATGCTGCCCACCTGGACCGACCCGGCCGAGGTGACCGCCTTCCCGGTGCTGGTCAAGGCCTCCGCCGGCGGCGGCGGCCGGGGCATGCGGATCGTCCGCGACGCGGCCGGGCTGGCCGAGGCCGTCGCGGGCGCGCGCCGCGAGGCGGCGGCGGCGTTCGGTGACGGCACGGTCTTCATCGAGCGGTACGTGGAACGCGGCCGGCACGTCGAGGTGCAGATCTTCGGCGACGCCCACGGCACCGTCGTGGCCCTCGGGGTACGCGACTGCTCCATCCAGCGCCGCCACCAGAAGATCGTCGAGGAGGCGCCGGGCGTGCTGCCCGACGACGTGCGGGCGGCGCTGCACGAGGCGGCGGTGGCGGCCGGGCGGGCCGTCGACTACGTCGGTGCCGGCACGGTGGAGTTCCTGCTGGCGCCGGACGGTCAGGTGTACTTCCTGGAGATGAACACCCGCCTCCAGGTGGAGCACCCGGTCACCGAGCTGACCACCGGGCTGGACCTGGTCCGGCTGCAACTGCTCGTCGCCGAGGGCGAGCCGCTGCCGGTCACCGCCACACCGCCGGCCGACGGCCACGCCATCGAGGTACGGCTGTGCGCCGAGGACCCGGCCCAGGGTTTCCGTCCGGCCACCGGCACGCTGCACCGGTTCGCGATCCCCGGGGTGGCCGCCGAGTTCGGCCCGGCCCGGGGGCTGCGCCTGGACTCGGGTGTGGTGGACGGCTCGACGGTGAGCGTGCACTACGACTCGATGCTGGCGAAGCTCGTCGCCTGGGCGCCCACCCGCACCGAGGCGGCCCGGGCGCTGGCCGGCGCACTCGCCCGCGCCGAGCTGCACGGCGTGGCCACCAACCGGGACCTGCTGGTCCGCGTGCTGCGCAGCCCGGAGTTCGCCGCCGTGGACCTGGACACCGGCTTCCTGGACCGGCACCCGGAGGTGTTCGAGCCGCTGCTCCCCGCCGAGCAGCTTCCGGTTGCGGCACTCGCGGCGGCGCTCGCCGGGGCCGCCGCGCGCCGGGCGGTCGCGCCGGTGCTGGCCGGTCTGCCCTCGGGCTGGCGCAACGTGCCGTCCTTCCCGCAGGTCACCCGCTTCACCGGCCCGGGTGACGAGGAGATCGAGGTGCACTACCGCCTCGACCGCACCGGCGCCCTCGCCGAGTGGGGAAGGAAGGGCCCCCTCTTAACGGATCCGGTAGAGGAAGGGTCCCCTGTTAACACCGAGCTGCCGGTGGTCGAGCTGGTGGCGGCCGCCCCGGACCGGGTGGTGCTCGACGTCGACGGGGTGCGGCTGGCCTTCCGCGTACACCGGGCGGGGTCGTCGGTCTTCGTGGACGGCCCGGACGGGGCGGCGAGCCTCACCGAGCTGCCCCGCCTGCCCCTGCCCACCGCGGAACTCGCGGCCGGGTCGCTGCTCGCGCCGCTGCCCGGCGCGGTGACCCGGGTGCACGTCGAGGTCGGTCAGCGGGTCGCCGCCGGTGACCTGCTGCTGACGCTGGAAGCGATGAAGCTCGAACATCCCGTGCTCGCCCCCGCCGACGGCGTGGTGACGGAGCTGCCGGTACCGGCCGGCGGCCAGGTCGAGACGGGTGCCGTACTTGCCGTGGTGGACCCCGAGGAGGACCCGCAGTGAACTTCGACCTGACCCCCGAGCAGGACCAGCTCCGCGACGCGGTGCGGGAGCTGGGCCGCAAGTACGGCCACTCCTACTTCGTGTCGAAAGCGAAGGCCGGTGAGCACACCACCGAGCTGTGGCACGAGGCCGGCCGGCTGGGCTACCTGGGCGTCAACATCCCCACCGAGTACGGCGGCGGTGGTGGCGGCATCACCGACCTGACGCTCGTCTGCGAGGAACTGGCGGCGGCGGGCTGCCCGCTGCTGCTGCTCGTGGTCTCCCCCGCCATCGCCGCCACGATCATCCACAGGCACGGCACGGAGGAGCAGCGCAAGAAGCACCTCCCCGGTCTCGCCGACGGCTCCCAGAAGATCGTCTTCGCGATCACCGAGCCGGACGCCGGTTCGAACTTCCACCGTCTCGCCACAGTGGCCCGCCGTGACGGCGACGACTGGCTGCTCAGCGGCCGGAAGATCTACATCTCCGGGGTGGACGAGGCGGGGCACGTGCTCGTGGTCGCCCGCACCGAGGACGCGTCCACCGGCAAGCTCAAGCCGGCCCTGTTCATCGTGCCGACCGACGCGCCCGGTTTCGAGAAGTCCAAGCTGGACATGGAGATCCTGTCGCCGGAGAACCAGTTCCTGCTCTTCCTCGACGACGTCCGGCTCCCCGCCGACGCGCTCGTCGGCGAGTCGCTGGACGCCGGCCTCCCGGCGCTGTTCGCCGGGCTCAACCCGGAGCGCATCACGGTGGCCGCGATGGGTGCCGGCACCGGCCGGTACGCGATCGACAAGGCCAGCGACTACACGTCCACCCGCAAGGTGTGGGGCGGGAACTCGATCGGCTCCCACCAGGGCGTGTCGCACCCGCTGGCACACGCGGCCGTCCAGGTCGAGCTGGCCCGGCTGATGATCTACAAGGCGGCCACGCTCTACGACGCGGGCCGCGACCTGGAAGCCGGCATCTCGGGCAACATGGCCAAGTACGCGGCGGGCGAGGCCGCCGCACTCGCCGTCGACACCGCCGTGCAGGCGCTCGGTGGAGCCGGCATGACCACCGAGTACGGCGTGTCGACGCTGCTCGGCGCGGTACGCGCCGGACGGATCGCGCCGGTGAGCCGGGAGATGATCCTCAACTTCGTCGCCCAGCACGTCCTCGGTCAGGACAAGTCCTACTGACCCACCCGTCCGGTGAGTGGAACGTCATGGGTGTCTCCGGCCCGCTTTGACACCCATGACGTTCCTCGCCTCGGCGAGCGCCGGGTGGGCCCGGGGTACGGCGGGTGCCCGATCACCCGCCGTACCCCGGGGGTCCATCAGCGGACGGTCAGCGAGCCGACCGCCGGACGCGGCGTCGCCACCGGCGGCAGCCGCTTCGGCTCGCCCCGCCTCGGCTCGCCGGCCCGGGCCAGCTCGCTCTTCGACGCGTCCGCCCGCTCGGCCGACGCCTCCTCCTGGAACGGCTGCGCGTCACCGACGCAGAGCGTGCCCTTGGCCGGCAGCTTGCCGGTGAGCAGGTAGGCGTCGATCCGGCCGGTCGCGCACGCCGAGGTGCCGTACGCGGTGTGCCCCCAGCTGTCGCTGCTCAGCAGACGGCTGTTCGGCAGCAGCTTCGCCGAGCTGACCGCGCCCTGGTAGTTGGTCGCCGGGTCCCAGTAGTTGCCGACCACCAGCACCGGAGCGGCGGTCACCCGGTTGAACGGCCCGGTCCAGGCGTCCTCGTCCCGCACCGTCCAGGTGTTGCGGGCACAGGGCGAGGTGCCCCAGGCCCACGCCCGACCGAAGTACGGCGCACGCTTGTCCTCCTTCGCCGACAGCGCCGGCCAGGCGTCGGCGTTCTTCGGGTGGTACGCGTCGGTGCAGTCGACGGTCAGGAACGTCTCCAGCCCGTTGTCGTACGGGAAGTCGTACCCCCGCTGCTCCCGGGCCTGCGCGGCGCGGGCGGCGAGCGCCTTGCGGGCCGACGCGGTGGCGGCCTTGCCGGCGGCCGGGTCGGTCAGCGCCAGAAGCTCGACGGTGATCTCGACCACCGACTGCCAGCCGTACGGGTCGTAGAGCGAACCGAGCGTGGCCCCGACGAAGTCGGCGTAGCTGACGGTGAACGAGCCGAAGTCCGGGTCGTCGATCACCACCGGCTTCTTGCGCAGCCGCTTGGCCACCGTGTCGTACACGGCCAGCGGGTTGCCGTGGGCGGCCACCTCGCACTTATCGGCGCCGGCCTTGCCGCACCGGACGAGAATCTCGCGCAGTGCCCGGTAGGCGCCGTCGGCGCTGCGCAGCCGCGTCTCCTGGAGCTGGTTGCGGGCGCTGCCCTGGCCGACCCAGGCGTTCGGGTCGAGCACGCCGTCGACGACGAGGGCGCGGAAGCGGTCCGGAAACATGTTGGCGTAGTACTGGCCCAGCGCGGTGCCGTAGCTGAAGCCGAGGTAGCTGAGCAACTTGTCGCCGACGGCCCGGCGCAGCACGTCCATGTCGCGGGCCACCTCGGCGGTGGACGCCGCGCCGGTCAGCGGCTTGCCGGTGGTGGAGCACGCCTTGCCGACCGCCTTGGACGCGGCGACGTACGCCTTCTCCTCCGCCTTAGTCCACGGGAACGCGACGTTCAGCCCGGCGTACGCCCGGGTCTGGTCCTTCACCGAGCGGAAGCACTTGATGTTCTCGCTCGCCTCGACGCCGCGCGGGTCGACGCCGACGATGTCGAAGCGGTCGAGCAGGTCGTCGCCGAGGAAGTAGGGCGCGGCGAGCGCGATGCCGGTGCCGGAGCCACCCGGGCCGCCCGGGTTGAGGAAGAGGCTGCCGACCTTGTGCTGCTGGTCGCGGGCCTTGACCCGCAGCAGGGCGACCTCGGTGGTGGCGCCCTTCGGGTTGTCGTAGTCCAGCGGCAGCCGGACCGTGGCGCACTCGGCGTAGTCGTAGCAGGCGTACCAGTCGAGCTTCGGCGTCGGCACGCGGTCGACACGGCGTGCCTCGGCGGCGCTGGTCCTGTCGTACGCGGGCGGTTGCGGGGTCGCCGCGGCGGCGGGCGCGACGGCCGGTCCGGCGAGGAGGACGCCGGCGATCCCGATTGCGGCCAGGGATCGGAATGTACGGGGCATGAGGCTGCCTTCCGTCGGGGAACAAGTGCGTCGAGGAGACCTCGACCCTCGTCACTCTAGGGATCGGGGGGCACGCTGGTGGGCCCCAAACGGGGATCGATACGGCAAACGACCAAAGGATGTAACGATTTTTTCTCGATCGTCGCTACTCGCCGCTCCGAAGTGGAGCGTTGCTGACGGGAAGCCGTCTCATCCCGCCGGTTGACAGGTCGACGTGCTGGGCCATGCTTGTCGGGTGAGATCGTTCCCGAAGCCCGATGCGCGGGTGAAGGCCGTCGTCGCGTCCATGGCGACGGTGGCGGCGGTGGTGGCCCTCGCCGTGTGGCGTCCGCCCGGCATCCTGTCGGTCGTACTGGCCCTGGCCTGCGTCCTGCTCGCCATGATCGCGGGAGTGACGATCACCGCCGCCCGCCAGCCCGGCGGCACCGGCGTGCCGGCTCCGCAGTCGGAGAGCTGGCCGGTCCCCCACGCCGGCTATGGAGTGGACGCCGACACGCTCGAGGCGATCGACCCGCGCGCGGTACGGAACCTGCGCACCCCGGCGGGTCAGCCGATCGACGCGGACACGCTGGAGACGCTCGACCCACGGGTGGTACGCGGCATGCGGACGCCGGCAGCCGTGGACGCCGACACGCTGGAGACGCTCGACCCGAGGTCGGTGCGGCAGGGCCGGACCGTGAACGGGCTCAGCGACCGGTGAGCGTGGGGCCGGCGAGGGCGTTGACGCCCCGGCCCGCCAGGCAGCGGTAGGTGCGGTCCGCCTCGGCCTCCGGCGGCAGCACCTCCAGGTTCCACCCGCTCGCCGACTTGCCGCCGCTGACCAGCCGGAACGTGTCGGCGTTGCACACCTTGCCGACGGCCGGGTCGGCCGCGACCTTCTCGTGCCGGGCACCGGTGAGCCCCGCCGGCAGGTCACCGGCGGCGTAGGTCTCCCAGGTGTGCTGGCCGTCGCACGGCACCCGGCTCGCCTCGGCGCGGTCGCGGCGCAGCCGTACCGGACCGAAGCACTCCAGCTCGTCCGCGCAGCGCGCCCCGGCGGGCAACCGCACGTCGGCGGACGCGCATCCCGGTGCCGGCGCCGCCCCGGCCACACCGCTTGTTGCCGGCGTCGGCACGGCGGCCGGCGTGTGGCCGGCGGCCACCCAGCCGCCTCCGGCCGAGGCGGCGAGCGCGAGCACCCCGGCACCGCCGAGGAACCAGCGCCGGGGCCAGCGGCGGCCACGCGAGGCCACCGTCGGGTGGTCGTCGTCCGAGGGCGGTCGCGGGTTCGGCCCACCGCCGCTGTGGAACCGGCCGCCGTCGTACAGGCCGCCGGTCGCCGGGGCGCCGTCCAGCGGCAACGAGGCGAGCAGGCCACGCAGCTCGACCGCCGAGGGCCGCGCGCCCGGGTCGTTCGACATGCCCAACCGGAGTACGTCGATCAGCTCGCCGGGCACGCCGGGCAGGCCCGGGATCGGCTGCTGGAACATCTCCAGCACGGTGACCAGGCTCGGGTTGCGTTCGGAGTGCCAGCGCGGCGGGCGGCCGTACATCAGCGCATAGAGTGTGGCGCACAGCGAGTAGACGTCCACGGCGGGCGTGGGCGGGCTGTGGTTGAACGTCTCCGGCGGCGCGTACGCCGGGGTGAGCGCCTCCAGCATGACCGAGGAGTCACGGAACTCGGCGAGCACCGCCAGGCCGAAGTCGGCGAGTACGGCCGAGTTGAACTCGGAGTGCAGGATGTTCGCCGGCTTGACGTCGCGGTGCAGGACGCCCGCCGCGTGCGAGTGCGCCAGCGCGTCGGCGATCTTAACGCCGAGGTCGCGGGTCTCCGCCGGGCCCAGCGGGGAGGTGCGCATCCGCTCGGCGTACGAGCCGTCGCACAGCTCCATGATGAGGTAGGGGTGCTGGTCGACGGTGACCCCGACGTCGAACAGGTCGACCACGTGCGGGTGTGACGACATCCGCCCGGCGGCGCGGGCCTCGCGCAGGAAGCGGGCCTGGTCGCGCTCGCTGTCCAGCGTGCGGTTCTCGATCTTCACCGCGACCTCGCGGCCCACCGAGATCTGGGTGGCCCGGTAGATGGTGGCGTAGCCGCCCCGGGCGAACACCTGCAAGTCGGTCAGACCGGGCACGATGGGCAGCCGTACGGCGCCGGGCGGGGTCTCGGTCACGGCTCGAAAATACCCAACGATCCGGGCCCGTCAGCGCGCCGCGTCGGTGGCCGGCACCGGACCCGGGACGGAGTCGGGCGTGACGGCGGCCCCGCGCCGGGCGTCCCACCACAGGCCGACGGCTGTCGCGACCGCGCCCAGCCCCTCCCACGCGGCGACCGCGAAGAAGCGGTCCGGCGCGACGTCGGAGAGCACCGCGATGGTGAACACGGTGAAGGTGACCAGGCGGAACCACACGGTGAACCGGTAGAACGGCCGCCACTCGGTGGCGACGGCGAGCAGGTAGTAGACCCCCATGTTGAACGAGGCCATCGAGGACGCGGTGAGGAACGTGCCGGTGTAGTCACCCGGAGCGCGCTCGGCCGGCACCTCGAAGCCGAGCAGGCGCAGCTGCGTCTCCGGCCAGATCAGACCGAGCGCGCCGAGCAGCAGCGCGAGGAGTCCGAAGACGGCGATCGTCCAGCCGGCGCCCGAGCGCGGCAGCCTCATCGTTCCTCCCCAGCGTGTCCTGCCGGTGACACGTACGCGCACCGGGAGGCGACAGTCGATCCACGACTGTCGCCGACCCACGCTAACCGGCCACCGGGCCGAACACATCCCCGGAACCGTCAGAACAAGCGGCGATCAGCCGCCGGAGAGGCGCACCCGCAACGCGTCCGCGACCATCCGCTCACTGCGCTGCTCGGTGGCGTACGCGAGGCGTACCGCCTCCTCCGCGCTCGTCAGCGCCTCGGCCCGGCGACCGCAGGCGTCGAGCGCCTCGGCCAGCACCAGCCGCGCCACCACCTGACTGCGCACGTCCTCGGCGGGCGCGGTGATCGACCGCTGGGCCCAGTCGAGCGCCTGCTCGCGCTGGCCGTGGGCGAGCAGCGCGGCGGCGTACCGGGCCATCGTCTGCCGCCGGGAGAACAGCAGCGAGGGCGCGTTCGCCGCACCGGTGGCGACCGGGGCGAGCAGCCCCACGGCGGTGCCCGGATCACCCGCCGCGAGCCGGGCCATGGCGAGCAGCACGCGCGGCGCGACCTGGGCCGGCGCCTGCGGGTTGTGCGGCTCCACCCGGGTCAGCACCGACCGGGCCTCCCGCTCGGCGGTCTCGTGGTCGCCCATGTCCAGCGCCACGAAGCCGCGCAGCGTGCCGGCCATGCCGGTGAGCAGCGGGTGGGTGGTCCGGTCGGCGTATTCGAGCGCGTCGGTGAGCAGGTCGCCGGCGTGCTCCGGCTCGCCCAGCCCGCGCGCCACCACCCCACGCACCACCAGCGCGAAGCCCTGCCCCCAGTCGTCGCCGACCTCGGCGAAGTCCCGGTACGCGCGGCGCGCGGCCCGGTCCGCCTCGGCCAGGTCGCCCAGCTCGGCGGTGGCGTACGCCTCGACCGCGCGCAACGTACCCACCGCCCACGCCTCGCCGACGCGCTCCCCGAACGGCAGGAACACCCGCGCCATCCGGCACGCCTCCCGCAGCCGGCCCGCGAGCAGCCGGGCGAACGCCGTGGTGCCGCGCAGCCAGGCCCGCCCGTACGGGTCCTTCAGCTCGGCGAACAGCCGGGCGGCCCGGCCGAGTACCGCGTCCGTGCCGGCGAAGTCGCCACGGGTGGTGGTCACCCAGGCCAGGTTCTGCAACGACCACGCCTGGCCGCGGGGATCCCGCGCGGCGAGACTGACCTGATAGGACGCGGCCAGCCGGCTGCTGGCCTGCCCGAGCCGGCCGGCGATGAAGTCGGCCATGCCGAGCCGCCGCATCGCCGACGCCCGCAGGGTGGGCAGGCCGGCCTCGGTGGCCACCTGCAACGCCTCCTGCCAGTTGCACTCGGCCCGCTCGGCGTCACCGAGGGTCTGCTGGGCCTGCCCGGCGAGCAGCAGCGCGGCGGTCCGGGTGGCCGGGTCGGCGGTGTTCGCGGCGATCTTCTCGGCGAACGCGAGCGCGTCGGCCGGGCGGCCGATCTGGAGCAGTGCCCGGGCGTGCGTCACCCGGTCGGCCGCCGGCACCCCGTCGCGGGCCAGCTCGGCGGCGCGCTCGGCGTACTCGACGGCCAGCGCCGGCTCCCCCGACCGCAGCGACCGGCGGGCGGCCCGGCCCAGCGCGGCCACGCCCAGCGGGGTGACCGCCCGGGCCGGTGCGTCCGGGCGCAGCTTGACCGCGTCGGCGAGGACTGTGGCCCGCTCCACGTGCTCGGCGACGAAGTCGTCCCGGGCGGCCTCGGTGAAGGTGCCACCCGGAGCGGCACCGGTCCCGTCGACGCTCTCCGGCGCGGCCCAGCGGGCCAGCGCCGCGTGCCGCTCGGCCAGTTCGGCCTTGCTCACCCCGGCGTACGCGGCCTCGCGCATCAGCGGGGTGGCGAAGGCGAACCCGCTGCGGGTGCGGTGCAGCATGCGCCGTTGCAGCAGCTCCTCCACCGCCCGGTCCTCCTCGACGGCGGCCACCGCGGCGGGCCGCCCGTCGCGTCCGACCCGCTGCTCTCGCAGCGCCTCCAGCGCGCCCGCCGGTACGGTGTCGCCCACCACCGCGGCGTCGCGCAGTGCCGAGCGGGCGTTCGGCGGCAGCGCGTCGATACGCGCCGCGAGCACTGCGGCCAGGTCCCGGGAGAGCAGCCGGCTGCCGAGCGAACCGGGTGCGAGCCGCCAGCCGACATCGACGCCCCGGCCGGGCCCGGCGGTGAGCGCTCCGCGCTCCATCAGCAACGTGACCAGCTCGGCCAGGTAGAACGGATTGCCCTGCGCGGTGGCGAGCAGCCGGTCCGTGTCGGCCTGGGGCATGCGGCCACCGGACAGGTAGCTGGTGAGCAGCCGGGAGGCGTCCGCGCCGCGCAGCGGCGGCAGCGCGTGCACCTCGGCGTCCGCGACGCGGGTGAGCGCGCCGGCGGTGCGTACCAGCTCGGGGCGGCCGAGCAGCAGCACCAGCACCGGCCCGCTGAGCCGGTTGAGGGTCAGCGCCAGCGCCTTGAGCGTCTCGGCGGTGGCGTCGTGCAGGTCGTCCACCACGATCACCAGCGGCGCCTCACCGGCGAGCGCGCTGAGCAGGTCCGCGACAGCGGTCGGCACCGCCTCGTCGTCGGGTGGCGGCCCGGCCGCGTTCCACTCGCCGTTCTCCGTGGCGGGCGGGAGTTCGGCGTACCCGAGCAGGGCCAGGAGCTGGTCCACGGCGATCGGCGGCGGGTCGCCGGGCAGCCGGGACAGGCGCTGGCCGAGGCGGCGCAGCCGCTCCTCGACGGCCGCCCGCGTCACCGCCGTGGCCGCGTCACCTGGCAGGCCGACGGCGGCCCGGACCAGGTCGGCCAGCGGCGCCAGCCGGCGGCGTTCGCCGAACGCCGCGCAGCGCACCGACAGCACCCGGGCGCCGGTGTGCGCCGCGTACCGCCCGGCGCCGACGTCGTAGCCGGCGGCGAGGCGTTCCACCTCGGCAGCGAACCGGGACTTGCCGATCCCGGCCTCGGCGGTCATCAGCAGCACCCGGGGCTCGCCCCGGTCGATCACCTCGGCGAGCCGGCCGGCGACCCGGCCGATCTCGGTCTCCCGGCCCACGAACGGCGCCTCGTCGCCGAGGCCGGACCGGGTGCCGGGCGCGTCGAGCAGGCCCAGCAGCTCGTACGCCTCGACCGGCTCCCGCTTGCCCTTGAGCCGCAGCGGGCGCAGCGCCCGCCAGGACGCGACGTGCCGGGTGGCGGCGGAGGTGCGCGCCCCGGCGTAGACCGCGCCGACGGCGGCGGCGTCGGCCAGCCGGGCGGCGGTGTTCACCGTGTCGCCGATGACCGTGTACTCGATCGCCGCCTGGATGCCCGCGATCACGTCCCCGGTGTTGAGGCCGACACGCAGGCCCAGCGGTGCGCCGCCGCCGCGCTCGTCGTCGAGCACCCGCCGCACCGCGCGCTGCATGGACAGCGCGGCGCGGACCGCCCGCTCGGCGTCGTCCTCGTGCGCGACCGGGGCGCCGAAGACCGCCATGATCCCGTCGCCGGTCAGCTTGTCGACGTGCCCGCCGAACGTCTTCACCGCACCCGCGAGGGCGGCGAGCACCCGGTCGGTGACCGCGCCGACCCGTTCCGGGTCCAGGTCCTCCGACCAGGAGGTGAAGTCGGACAGGTCGCCGAAGAGCACTGTCACCACACGGCGCTCGGCGGCGGGCAGTGTGGCGGCGGCAGGCAGCGCCGCCCCGCAGTTGTGGCAGAACCGCGCCCCGGGCACGGCAACGGTTCCGCACACCGGGCAGGTCACGGCTGCTCCACTCCGAGGTGTTCGAGCTGGGCCCGGACCGACCACTCGGCGGCCCACCACAGCGACCTGTCGACGTCGGCGTAGACCACCGCCACCACCTCGGCCGCGGTGGTGGCGCCCGCGGCGACGGCCGCGCGCACCTGGTCCAGCCGGGCCCGCCGGTGGGCCAGGTAGAAGTCGGCCGCCACACCGCAGTCGGCGAGCGCCGGGCCGTGGCCCGGCAGCGCCGGGATCTCCCGGTACGCGGAGAGCAGTTCAAGGCTCGACAGGTAGTCGCCGAGGTGCCCGTCCGGGTGGGCGACCACTGTGGTGCCCCGGCCGAGGATGGTGTCACCGGTCAGCACGACGCGGTCGCCGTCGTGCGCGGCGAGCAGGCAGACCGAGTCGGCGGTGTGCCCGGGGGTGGGCAGCAGCCGCAGGTCCAGCCCCAGGTCGAGGGTGGTGTCGGCGGTGAGCGGCTCGCCTCCGGCGGTGTGCGCCGGGTCGGCGGCGAGCACCGGCACGCCGTCGAGCAGTTCGCGCAGCCGGGGCGCGCCCTCGGTGTGGTCCGCGTGCCCGTGCGTGATCAGCACGAGCCCGATCGGCCCCTGCGCCGCGATCGCGGCCAGATGACCCTCGTCGGCCGGCCCGGGGTCGACCACGACGGCCGGCGCGTCCGGCCCGGCCCGCAGGACCCACGTGTTCGTCCCGTCGAGCGTCATCGGCCCCGGGTTCGGCGCACGCAGCAACGTCACCCACGCCGGCAGCTCCTCCGCGAGCGCTCCCGCGGCCCCGGCCATCCGCCCACCCATGGCTGCGATCGTACGACTCCGCCCGCCGCTCCCCGCGATCTTGCGGTACCGGCCCGAGCTTTGTCCCCGTCTGGGGCTTCTGCCGGGGCGGCAACCGCAAGATCGCGGGCGGGGGAACGGCCGGGTCACGCGACCTCGACG
Organism: Micromonospora sp. NPDC048169; assembly: GCF_040652815.1. Classification (NCBI taxonomy): domain Bacteria; kingdom Bacillati; phylum Actinomycetota; class Actinomycetes; order Micromonosporales; family Micromonosporaceae; genus Micromonospora; species Micromonospora sp. NPDC048169. The sequence goes on along the minus strand of NZ_JBEZMS010000012.1, from coordinate 33,577 downwards.
ATGACCTCTACCTCTACCGGGGCGTCGAGGGGCAGCTCGGCCACGCCCACGGCGCTGCGGGCGTGGCGCCCGGCCTCGCCGAACACGGCGCCGAACAGGTCGGAGGCGCCGTTGATCACGCCGGGCTGTCCGGTGAAGCCCGGTGCGCTGGCCACGAAGCCGGTCAGCTTCACGACCTTCACCACGTTCTCCAGCCCGACCAGTGCGTCGATCGCGGCGAGCGCGTTGAGCGCGCACCGCTGCGCCAGGTCCTTCGCCTGCTCGGCCGAGACGCCGTTGCCGACCTTCCCGGTGGCGAGCAGCTTGCCCTCGGCCATCGGCAACTGGCCGGAGACGTAGACGTGCTGCCCGGACTGGACGGCCGGCACGTAGCTGGCCACCGGCGGCACCACCTCGGGCAGTTCGAGGCCGAGTTCGGCGAGCTTCGCGTGGGGTCCGTTGCTCATCCGGGTCAGCCCTTCGGACGCTTCAGGTACGCGACGAGCTGCTCCGGGTTCGGGCCGGGGACCACGGAGACCAGTTCCCAGCCGTCCTCGCCCCAGTTGTCGAGGATCTGCTTGGTCGCGTGGACCAGCAGCGGCACCGTGGCGTATTCCCACTTCTGCATCGGAGGAGGGCTCCCTTGCCTGACTTGGACTTCGGTCAGGCACAGCCTACGGTCCGCCGCCGTCACCAGGACGCGGGACGCGGCTCCGGCGGCAGTGGCGGCTCGCCGCACGGGCCCTCGTGCTCGAAGGGCTGCGGACACCGGCTGCGGTCGGGCAGCAGCAGGTCGCAGAAGACCCGGTGCCTGTTGTTCTGGTCGTCGGCGGTGGAGACGGTGGTCTCGCCCGCGTCCAGCTCCACGAGGAAGCCGAGCGAGGTCGCCACGGTGCCGGCGAGCGCGGTGGCCGCCGCCAGGTCGGATACCCGGACCGGCAGGTGGATGACGTAGCCGGGCTCGTCCTCGTCCCGCCCCTTCCCGCCGGGGCGGGGAAGCGTCCGGACCACCTCGGCGGGAAGGCCGTAGGACCGCTCGTTGAACGGCAGCTCCGCCTCCCCCGGCCGCCCGGCCCAGTCGCCCGGAAACTGGGCTCGGGGACTGTTCTCCGCGTCGCGCATCCGTCGCCTCCGGGCGTCGTACCTGTTCACCAAAACCGCCATTCGGCTCGGAACCGTCCCCGGTCCGGCTCTCCGCGTCTGGACGAACGTAGAGCCTCCACCAACTCCCGGCAACGGGACGCGCACGCCTGGTCACGTCGAGTCACATTTACGACACAAGGCTGGTCGGGAAGGCGATAGCCGGTTTCCGTCCGATGGGGCGTGTACGCGGGGCTGGCAAGCGCCTCGCCGACCGTTACCCTTCCGGCTGGACGCGCGCCGACGCGCGCCCGCACACCTCGACCCGTGCCCGTCGCCTGGGGCGGCGACGGGAGCCGCAACCCGGGGGAGACAGATGACCCAACCACCCGCCGGTGGCGACGCCGGCACGCCCGGCGACCCGAATCCGCAACCGCCGCCTCCCGGCGGCGCGCCGCCGGGATCCCCTCCCACAGCCGGTCCGCCGGCGTACCCGTCCGGCGGCACGCAGCCGCGCAAGCGACCGGCCGCGCTGATCGCTTCGCTGGTGCTGGCCGCCGCCGTCCTGCTCTGCGGCGGTGGGGGCACTGCCGCGTTCCTCGCGCTGCGCGACAGCGAGGACGGCCAGGGCGCGAAGGAGCCGCAGGTCGCGGTGGACGGCTTCCTCAAGGCCGTCTACCAGGAGCGCGACGCCGAGAAGGCGGCCGCGTTCGTCTGCTCGGCGGCCCGCGACGACGAGAGGATCGCCACCAAGGTCGCCGAGGTGCGGGAGTACGTCGCGCAGTACCAGAACCCCCGGTTCCGCTGGGCCACCCCGACAGTCGACAACCAGACCGGCGACCGGGCCACCGTCTCCGCCCGGGTGACCATGACCACCGCCGACGAGAAGGTCGCCGAGCAGGCGCTGCGCTTCACCGTGGTGCGGAAGACGGGTTGGTGGGTCTGCGAGGTCGGCTGATCCCACCGGCCGGACAGAGCTGGTCCCAACGGCTGGTTAGGCTCGACGGGTGGCAGCTAGTGAGCAGCCGGCCGAGTCCGCCGGCAGATGGCCGGCCCGCCTGCACGTGGTGACCGGCAAGGGCGGCACGGGTAAGACGAGCGTGGCCGCCGCGCTGGCCCTCGGCCTGGCCGCCGGGGGCCGGCGCACCCTGCTCGTCGAGGTGGAGGGCCGGCAGGGCATCGCCCAGTTGTTCGGCACCGACCCGCTGCCGTACGAGGAACGGCACCTCGCCGACGCGCCAGGCGGCGGTGAGGTGCGGGCGCTGGCGGTCGACGCCGAGGAGGCGCTCCTCGAATACCTGGACATGTTCTACAAGCTCGGCGCCGCCGGCCGGGCGCTGCGCAAGCTCGGCGCGATCGACTTCGCCACCACCATCGCGCCGGGCCTGCGCGACGTGCTGCTCACCGGCAAGGTCAAGGAGGCGACCACCCGGACCAGCGGGTCGCGCCGGACGTACGACGCGGTGGTGCTGGACGCGCCGCCGACCGGGCGGATCGGCCGCTTCCTCAACGTGACGGCGGAGACCGCCCGGCTGGCCAAGGTCGGCCCGATCAAGACCCAGAGCGACGGTGTCTCCGCGCTGCTCCGGTCGCCGATGACCGCCGTGCACGTGGTCACGCTGCTGGAGGAGATGCCGGTCCAGGAGACGCTCGACGCGGTGGCGGAGCTGACCCAGCTCGGTTTCCCGGTCGGCCGGGTGATCGTCAACGGCGTCCGCCCGCCGGTGCCGGCCGGGCGGGCGGTGATGGCGGCCGAGCTGAAGCGCGGGCTGGCCGCCGCCGGCCTGCCGACCGACGGCCCGACCGTGGCCGGGCTCGTCGAGGAGGCTCGTGACCAGCAGGTACGCCGTGAGCTGGAGGACTCGCTCCGCGGTGACCTGGTGGATCTCGGCCTGCCCCTGGTCGAGTTGCCGCTGCTGCCCGACGGGGTCGACCGGGCCGGGCTGGAGACGCTCGCCGAGGCCCTCGTCCGGGCGGATTGACTCACACCTGCGGCCGGCACGGAGCAGAGTGCCCCTCGGGACCGATACGCTCGATTGGTGCCTTCCGAAGACGCGGCGCCTCCGCTCGACGTCGACCAGATCCTCGCCGACGACGGCGTACGGATCGTGGTCTGCTGCGGGGCGGGCGGAGTGGGCAAGACGACCACCGCCGCGGCGCTGGCGTTGCGGGCCGCCGAGCGGCACGGCCGGCGGACGGTGGTGCTCACCATCGACCCGGCCCGCCGGCTGGCGCAGTCGCTCGGCCTGACCGAGCTGGACAACACACCCCGCCAGGTCAAGGGCATCGACGTCGAGGCCAGCGGCGGCGAACTGCACGCCATGATGCTGGACATGAAGCGCACGTTCGACGACGTGGTGCTTCAGCACACCGACCCGGCGAAGGCGGCGGAGATCTTCGCCAACCCCTTCTACCAGGCCATGAGCTCCACCTTCGCCGGCACGCAGGAATACATGGCGATGGAGAAGCTGGGCCAGTTGCACGCCCGGGGCGAGTGGGACCTGATCGTGGTGGACACGCCGCCGTCGCGGTCCGCGCTCGACTTCCTTGACGCGCCGGCCCGGCTCTCCCGGTTCCTCGACGGCCGGATGCTGCGGCTGCTGCTGGCCCCCGCGCGCAGCGGCGGGCGGAGCATGTTCAGCCTGGTCACGGCGAGCTTCGGGATGTTCTCCAAGGTGGTGCAGAAGGTGATCGGCGCCCAGCTGCTCACCGACCTGTCCGGCTTCGTGGCCGCCCTCGACTCGATGTTCGGCGGGTTCCGGCAGCGCGCCGAACAGACGTACCGGATCCTGCAGGCCCGGGAGACGGCGTTCCTGCTGGTCGCGGCGCCGGAGCCGGACGCGGTCCGGGAGGCCGCCTACTTCGCCGGCCGCCTGCGCGAAGAGCGGATGCCGCTGGCCGGGCTGGTGCTCAACCGGGTGCACCGGCCGGCGGCGGACCTGTCCGCGGCGGAGAGCCTGGCCGCCGCGGAGCGGCTGGCCGGCATGGGCGGGCACGAGGGCGCCGCCGAGGTGTTGCGCGCGCACGCCGCGCTGGCCCAGCAGGCGGTACGCGAGGAGCGGGTGGCGGCCCGGTTCACCGAGGCGTTCCCGGCGGTGCCGGCGGTGTCGGTGACCGCGCAGCCCGCCGACGTGCACGACGTCGACGGGCTGCGGACGATCGGCGAGGCGATCAGCCGGAGCTGACCGGGCCGGTCAGGTGGCCGTGGTGACCAGGACCTTGTCCTTGCCGGCCTTCTCCTTGGCGTTCTTCTTCATGGCCGCCTCGAACATCTTGCGCCAGCTGGTCACCTGCGGGTGACGGCGCAGCAACGCCCGGCGCTCGCGCTCGGTCATGCCACCCCACACGCCGAACTCGATCCGGTTGTCGAGCGCGTCGGCCAGGCACTCGTACCGAACTGGGCAGCTCCGGCAGATCCTCTTCGCCACGTTCTGTTCGGCGCCCTGTACGAACAACGCGTCCGGGTCTCCGTTCTGACACGCCGCCAGTGACGGCCAGTCAGTGATCATGCCCATCTGTACACGTCCCCCCTTGCAGTACCTACCGACTTCGCGCGAGCAGCCCCTCGTACATCCCCCGGTCGTTCGCGCCGGCCTCCCCAGGGAGGCACGAACGACACATGGCTGCGGTCGCCGCCACCATCATGCTGTGTAGTCGCCCGATTACGCAACGTTGTCGGCGAAATCCATCATTCCGGACACTCCCGGCTTCCCGGGCTTTCGCCCCGCGACTACCCGGCCCGACTACGTGAAAACGCTGCGCCGCTCCCGGAGTTCGGCGAGACTTCCGCCGGATCTCACGCAACCTCGGACCAGGGCTCGTGCGTTTAGCACAACGAGGCCGGCGCGTGCAGGAAATGGGGAAAGTTCCCCGCGCGCCCGCCGTTCCCTGCTCGCGTACCCTGTCGAGGTGACCTGGATGCGGAAACGTGACCACAACGTGCTGACCAACGCCGCATCGCTGCTGATCTGCGGCCTACTGGCCGGAGTGGTGGTCGCCGCGGCGGCCTTCCCCGTGGCGGCGATGTCCGGACTGGCCGCCAAGGCGGGTGCGGAGACGTTCGAGGCGCTGCCCAAGGAGCTGACAGTCGCCCGCGCCCCGCAGATCACCAAGCTGCTCGCGTCCGACGGCAAGACCGTGCTGGCCACGATGTACGACGAGAACCGCAAGGACGTCAAGTTCGAGGACATCTCGCCGTACATGAGGCAGGCCATCATCGCGGCCGAGGACCACGACTTCTACAAGCACAACGGCGTGGACATCAACGGTGTGGCGCGCGCCTTCGTCAACAACCAGGCCGCCGGCTCCTCCCGGCAGGGCGCGTCGACGCTCACCATGCAGTACGTCCGGCTGGCCATCTCCTACTCGGCCACCCACCCGGCCGACGTCGTCGCCGCGACCGAGGACACCAGCGGCCGCAAGCTGCGCGAGATGAGCCTGGCGCTCCAGGTCGACAAGGAACTCTCCAAGGACGAGATCCTCCGGCGCTACCTGAACATCGCCGCGTTCGGCAACGGCGCGTACGGCATCTGGGCGGCCAGCCAGGTCTACTTCAACAAGCCGCCGAGCAAGCTCGACATCCAGGAGTCGGCGATGCTCGCCGGCATGGTGAAGGCCCCCACCTCGTTCGACCCGACCACCAAGTCGGGCTACCCGGAGGCGGCCGGCCGGCGCGACTACGTCATCCAGAACATGGTGCAGATCGGCGCGATCACCCAGCAGGAGGCCGACGCCGCCAAGAAGATCAAGCTCGTGGTCAAGGGCAAGCGCACCCCGAACGGCTGCACCCAGACCACCACCCGCTCGTGGGGCTTCTTCTGCGACTACCTCTACCGCTGGTGGCTCCAGCAGGAGACGTTCGGCGCCACCTCGTACGACCGTGAGCGGCGGCTCAAGAGCGGCGGCTACACCATCATCTCCACGCTGGACGTCCAGGCCCAGAAGGGCGCCGACAAGGCAGTCCGCAACAAGCTCGGCGAGAGCAGCAAGGCGGCCCGCATGGTGGCCGCCATCGAGCCGGGCACCGGCCGGGTCCGCGCCGTGGCGGTGAACCGGAACTTCAAGCTCGACGACCCGGCCGACCCGCAGAACAAGATCTCCAGCGACCCGAAGAAGGCCAAGAAGAAGATCCGGGGTAACTACCCCAACACGGTGAACCCGCTGGTCACTGGTGGTCCCGGCATCGCCGGCTACCAGGCCGGCTCGACCTTCAAGATCTTCACGCTGGTGGCGGCGCTGGAGAAGGGCTACCCGCTCAGCTACCCCATCAACGCGGGGCCGGTCTTCAAGTCCGACTACCCGGTCGAGTTCAACTCGCCCGCCGCCTGCCCGGGCACCAACAAGTACTGCCCGAAGAACGCCAACCCCGCGATGGCCGGCATGCACAACATGTGGAGCGGCTTCGGCTTCTCGGTCAACACGTTCTTCATCGACCTGCAGCAGCGGGTCGGCGCGGAGAACGTGGTGAAGGCGGCACAGAAGCTCGGCATCTCGTTCCGCTCGTCGAGCGACGCGCAGCTCGCCGCCAACCCGCACCAGTGGGGCGCGTTCAGCCTCGGCGTCTCCCAGACCACGCCGCTGGAGCTGGCGAACGCGTACGCCACGCTGGCCGCCGACGGCAAGTACTGCGAGCCGATCCCGGTGCAGGAGATCCGTGGCCCGGACGGCGACAAGCTGGACGTCGCCAACCCGCGCTGCGAGCAGCGGATCAGCACCGAGGTGGCCCGCGCCGCCGTGGACGCCGCCCGCTGCCCGGTCGGTGACCGCTCCTCCACCACCAAGTGCGGCACCCCCACCGCCGGCAACGTCCGTGGCATCGTCGACGCTCCGGTGGCCGGCAAGTCCGGCACCACCGACTCGGAGAAGACCTCGGCGCTGGTCGCGATGACCAAGCAGTACGCGGTGGCCGGCATCATGGCCGACCCGGACTGGCCGCAGACCACCCAGAAGATGGGTCACGACGTGCCCACCGGCATCAACCCGGCGGTCTACCAGACGCTGCGCGACGCCATGAGGGGCAAGGAGCGGAAGAACTTCACCCCGCCCAGCGGCAAGATCGTCCTGGGTGACCAGCGTTCCATCCCGGGCGTGAAGTGCGAGTCCGTCGAGACCGCGAAGTCCCGGCTGAAGGGCGCCGGCTTCGAGCCGGTGGTCTCCAGCAACAAGGTGCCGTCTGAGTGCCCGGCCGGCACCGCGGCCGGCACCAGCCCGGACGGGCGCACCATCAAGGGCGGCGTGGTGATGATCGAGGTCAGCTCCGGCAAGGGCACCACCCCGGAGCAGGGCGGCGGCGCGACGCCGGACCGGCCGGGTGGCCCGGGCGGACCAGGTAACGGCCGACCGGGACGACCCGGGAACTGATTCCAGACAGCAGACAGCGACGGCCACCTCCTACGGGAGGTGGCCGTCGTCCTTTCCGCACTACGGGAGCGCCGGCTCAGAGGCCGAGCTGGCGGCGTACCTCGGCGGCCACCCGGCCACCCTCGGCCCGGCCGGCCACCGCGGCCTGGGCGGCCTTCATGGCCGGGCCCATCTGCGCCTTGCCGGTGAAGCCACCCGCGGCGAGCGCCCCCGAGACCAGCTCGGCCAGCTCCTCGTCGGGGAGCTGCCTGGGCAGGTAGCGCTCCAGCACCTCACCCTCGGCGGTCTCCTTGCCGGCCTGCTCGGCGCGCCCGGCGTCGGCGAAAGCCACCGCCGCCTCCCGGCGCTTCTTCGCCTCCTTGGTCAGCACGGCGAGCACCTCGTCGTCGCTGAGCTCGCGCTTTTCCCGGCCGGCGACCTCGGCGTTGCCCACGGCGGCCAGGGCCATCCGCAGCGTGGAGGTGGTCAGCTCGTCGCGCGCCTTGAGAGCGGCGCGCATGTCGGCGGTGAGACGGTCCTTCAGCGTGCTCATGGACGGTGAAACTACCCTGAACGCCATGCGAAAGCGCACACTATTCCGGCTCGCGGCCGGAACCGTCGCCGCCGGTGCGGCCACCCTGGCGTACGCGTCGCTCATCGAGCGCAACATGTTCACCCTCCGCCGGTACGACGTACCGGTCCTCCCGACCGACGCCGAACCGCTGCGGGTACTGCACCTGTCCGACCTGCACATGACGCCCGACCAGCGACGCAAGCAGGACTGGGTGGCCTCGCTGGCCGCGCTCGACCCCGATTTGGTGGTGGTCACCGGCGACAACATGGCGCACCCGGAGTCCGTGCCGGGCGTGCTGCGCGCCCTGCAACCGCTGCTCGACCTGCCCGGCGCGTTCGTCTTCGGCTCCAACGACTACACCGGGCCGGTCTTCAAGAACCCCTTCACCTACTTCCTGCCCGACCGGGAGTACACCGAGGGCGTGCCGCTGCCGTACGAGGAGCTGCGCGACATCCTCACCGGCGCGGGCTGGGCCGACCTGAACAACGCCCGCACCACGCTCAAGGCCGGCGGGCGGGAGATCGAACTCGTCGGCGTCGACGATCCGCACATCGAACGCGACGACTACGACGCCGTGGCCGGCCCGGTCAGCGGCGACGCGGCGCTGTCAATCGCGGTGTCCCACTCCCCCGAGCCCGTGGTGCTGGACCGGATGGCGGCCGACGGCTTCGGTCTGCTGCTCGCCGGCCACACCCACGGCGGCCAGGTGTGCGTGCCCGGGTACGGCGCGCTGGTGACCAACTGCGGGCTGCCCCGCTCGATGGCGCGCGGACTGCACCGCTGGCCCGGCTCGGACTCCTGGCTGCACGTCTCCGCCGGCCTCGGCACCCACCCCACCGCCCCCATCCGCTTCGCCTGCCCCCCGGAGGCCAGCATCCTGACGCTGATCCCCCGCTGACGGTTCCCCGCCCCGCCGCCCTTCAGATCTTGGTACGCGCCCGCCCCTCCGGGGGCCGATCCGTACCAAGATCTGCCGGGGGCGCGGGGCGGGGGGTACCGAGTTTGACCGTGCGGGCGGGTGGGCTACTATTTGTCGGCACGCCTCGGGGTGTGGCGCAGCTTGGTAGCGCGCTTCGTTCGGGACGAAGAGGTCGTCGGTTCGAATCCGGCCACCCCGACCAGGTAAGAGGGCACATCCTATCGACGGATGTGCCCTCTAGTGCATCCTGGGTGACCAACTGAGTGACTACGCCTCAGCCGTCGGCGCGAAGATGCGATCCATGACCGCCGCGCCTTGGAGCAATACCGGCCGGAGCTGATGCCGGTAGACGAGTTCCGTGACGGTCGTGCCGGAGTGGCCGCACAGGTCGGCAATGTCTTCCAGGCTCACCCCGCTGTCGGACAGCAGCGACACGAAGCTGTGCCGGAGTTCACGAGGGGTCCAGGCGGCCGGATCGAGACCAGCCAGGGTGACGACGCGGCGGAAGGCCCGGCGGACGTTGGCCGCGTCAAGGGCGGTGCCGACAGTCGAGGCGAAGACCAGTCCGAGCGGTTGCCAGTCCTTGCCGGCACTCTGGCGCTCCTGGTCCTGACGCTGGCGATGACGGGTGAGCGCGGCAACGCACCGCGCGGGTAGGGCGAGAGTGCGCCGAGACTTGCGGGTCTTGGTATCGCCGCCGTCCCGGTCAGAGCGCCACACCTGCATAGACGGCGGAACCGGCGGCACGGCGTCCGACTGCCCGTCGAGGTCGACATGGTCCCAGCGCAGAGCGCGCAGTTCTTCGGTGCGCGCACCGGTCAGCAAGGAGAGCACGACGTAGGCGTGCAAGCGGGTTCCCTCAGAGGCGTCGAGGACAGCCTTTGCCTGATCCAGCGTCAGGGACTTGGAGGGCCGTCCCTCCTGGCCGCGCGGGACGGTGCACAGCGCGACGACGTTGCGCTTCACCTTGTCCCGGGCCATCGCCCGACTCACCGAGCGGTTGAGGCACCCGTAGAGGTCACGAAGTGTGCGGGTGCTGAGGCTGGTGGCCTTGTCGGCTAGCCACCGGTCGACGTCCTGGGCGCGAAGCTCGCGGAGCTTCCGAGCGCCGAGCGCGGGGATGATGTGGGTGCGGCACAGGATCTCGCACTTGCTCTTGGTGCGGTCTGATCGGCCGTTGAGTCCGTAGGTGAGCCAGTCGGTGACGGCTTCGGTGACGGTGTAGTGGTGCTCGGCGATGGCGAGCCCGTCTTCGTAGTCGCGGATCTTCTCCCGCAGTTTGGTGCGGGCTTCGGTCTTGGTCTTGCCGCTGCCTTTGCGCACGATGCGCTTGCCCGCCGGGGTGTAGCCGACGGTGACGGTGGCGATCCAGCGTTGCCGGGACTCATCCCAGTGCAGGCCGCCTTCTCCTCGGGCGCGGCGGGTGGTCATCGGGTGCCTCCTTTCATGGCTTCCAGTTCGAGCAGGTCGACGTAGGCGGTGATCGCGGCAGCGGGAACGAGCCGGGTACGGCCCTGCCGGACGGTGCGCAGCCGACCGGCGCGGATCTGTTCGTAGATCACGGACCGGGAGAGGCTGAGTAGGCGCATCGCTTCGGGGATGCGGTAGAGCGCCTTGGCGGGTGTGTGGAGGGCGGGTGCGGTCAAACGGTGCTCCTTCCATCGGGGACAGGCTGACCGTCAAGGCTGTCTTGACGGTGGATCGGTGGCCGGGTCAGGCGGCGGCGAGTAGGGCGTCTCGGGCTGCTTCGTGTCGCTCTCTGGCCATGGCGGCGGCGGTGTTGGCCAGGAGGGCGTCTCCGGTGGTGCGCCAGCCGGAACCGGCGTAGGTGAGCAGGCCGACGATCAGCGTTGTCTCTTGGTCGTCGGGTTGGTCGGCGTGTTCGTGGCCGGTTTCGGTGCGTCGCCAGATGGTGCGGGCGTCGCGGAGGAGGCGGAAGGTGACGGAGTAGCGGCGGCTTTTGGTGAGGAAGTGGCCGCCGAAGCCGAGCATGTGCGCCCAGCGTCGGAGCTGTTGCCAGTCGCGGTGGCCGCCGAGGGTCCAGCAGGCGTCGATGAGCCGTTCCGGGTGGGTGCCATGCTCATTCGCGTAGAGGTCGATGACGTCGCCGTCGAGGCGGCGGGAGACGTGCCCGGTGGCCTCGGTCGACTTGGTGGCGTACTTGGCGAGGTAACCCGCGACCTTGCCGTCGGTGATCTCACCGTCGGCGGTGATCGCGCGCACGTCGATGCCTTTGCCGGGGTCGCCCCAGGTGATGTGCCAGCCTTCGGGCCGGTTGGGGTGGGGGCGGGTGGTGAAGGCGACGGTGGCGGCAGCGTGTTCGATCGCTGCGACCAGGTCGTCAACGCCGAGGCCGACCGGGGCGACGATGGCGTCGGGGTCGGGGTCGACGCCGTCGAGGCGGACGATGGCGTGGTAGTGCACGACGGCGCGGCGTTGCATCTCCGCGACCTTCCCGAACGAGGGTTTGACCGGTGCCACGCGGCGGACCGTGCCGCTGGCGGTGACCTGAACGACCGGCGGGAGGCCGAGTTGCCGGGCGCGGCCGTTGAGGTGGCGGGTGACGGCGATGGTGGTGCGGCGCCACAACTCCGGCGCGGCATGGTTCCACACCACTTGGGCGTCGTAGTCGTAGCAGTCCAGGCACAACGGCTGTCCCAGCCGGGCATCGTCTGCCTCGTGTCTGGCCCAGCACACCGTCTGCTGCCCGTGCTGGCAGGGCCGGGCGGTGGGGTCGGTGGCGCGGCGGGGGTGGCAGGGTTCGGCGCGGCAGTCGCAGCGGCGGCGGCCGGCGCAGGTGTGGCGCTTCACGACCCGGGTGTGCACGGTGCCGAACGACGGCGCGGTGAACGTCGAGAACACCGCCGGATGTCCGGCGACTGTTGCCGGGATGCCTTTGCCGCCGGTCAGGCCCGCGCGGAGGAGTTGGTAGGCGTCGCGTTGGTAGGTGCGGGCGCAGGACGGGCAGACCGCGTGGCGGCGGTTGCCGCACGGCTTGTAGATCTCCCCATCCGGCAGGTCGGCCGTGGCGGTGGAGGCGAGGAGTTGGCCGGTGGTCCGGTCGATGGTGGCGACCTCACCGGCCAGGCGGATGGGGTGGGAGCAGCCCGCGGCGGCTTTCACGTGGTCGAGCCAGCCGAAGTAGTCGGGGGTGGTGGCCCGGTGGAACGCGGACTCGTCGCGGCCGGTGAACGAGCCCGGCGAGCCGACGACGGGGCGGGTGGGCCGAAGCCCCGGACCAAGACGAGCCTGGTCCGGGACAACGGCGATCAGGTCAGCGGCCACGGGTGCGGGCCGCCTTCATCGGGAGGTGGGTGATGTGGCCGGTGGCGAACGGGTTGGGTCCGTCGAAGATCCGGCCGAGCAGGGACGCCACAGCAGCGGGCAGCTCGGCCCGGTGGTGTTCCCACAGGTAGATGTCGCGGACGAGTTGGTAGGTCTTCGGCAGCTCGATCCCGTCACGGGCGGCGAGGATCTTCATGCGGCCGATGAGCTGGACAGGTTCCCAACCCCGGGCAAGCCGGGGTTGACGCCAGCGGTAGCCGGCAGGGGCGGGGATGGTGGTCATTAGGCCACCGCCCGCATGGTCGTGGTGACGGGGATGGCGGTTTCGGTGATGGTGTCGAGGCTGGTCAGGTACAGCCGGGACAGCGGCCCGTTCGGCAGGGCTCGCAGGTGGATGACCGGGGCGAAGGCGGCGGGGCAGCCGTCGATGCCGGTACGCACGATCAGGTCGTCATCGACCCGCAGGATCGTGGTGGACAGGTGGCCGGGGTAGCGGGCGACCGTGACGCCCTGGTCGACCAGCGGCAGGTAGGTGGCCTCGGCCGCGATGGCGCGGGCCGTGTCGATGGGGTTGGTGGCGGTGTGCGGGTCGCTGACGATGACCCGCACTTGAACGCCCCGGGTGGCCTTGGCGACCAGGAGACGGGGCAGGTTGGGGATGAGGTCGGGTAGCCCGAAGTCGCCCATGATGACGACCTGTCGGTTGGCCTCAGCGAACAGGCGGGGCCACAGGTCGTGCGGGACGGTGGCCCGGCCGGGCCAGCAGGCGGTGAGTTCGTCGGTGCCAGCGATCTTGCTGGTGCGGTTGCCGTGGATGGTGGGCCACAGGTAGGTGACATCCACGTCGAGCAGCCGCGCGGCCTGGTAGGCGGTACGCGGGTGCGGGTGACGATTGGCGTTAAGGATCCACCGTTCGACGGTCTTCGGATCCACACCGAGCTTGGCGGCGAAGTCAGCCGGCGACTCGTTGAGCGAGAGCAGAGTCTCGCGGAGCCGTTCGTTGCAGGGACTGGTAACGGTGCGCAGGGTGGTGGGCCGAAGGTCAGCGAGGGACAGGTGCGAGTGAGCACCAGTCGGCGTGTCGAACGCCGTCACAGGGTGGCGGATCGACGTGGCCGTCATCGGGCCACCGCCAGCGTCTCCGCCTCGACCTGGGTAAGACCGCCCCAGCAGGAACAAGGGAGAGATGAGGCGGGGTCAGCCCCGTAGCCGTGGCACTGGTCGCAGACGCCCCAAACGGTCTGGGTGAAGTCGGAGATGCACTCCGAGGACTGGCAGCCCTGGTGGCCGCACATGATGCAGTAGCCGGCGAAGTTGTGACGCGGCGGTCGGGCAGAGGTGTCCGGTGCCGGGACAGTGGTTGGGTTCGTGGTGAGCACGGACAGGCAGGCCAGCAGAGCAGCCCGATCGAGGACTGCGGGCAGGTTCAGCGCCTTTCCAGGGGCCAGCGTGTCCCGAAGCGTCGCCAACGCAGACAGCAGGCGAGCATCAGACAACGCCGGAGAATGACCCGAGGCGCAGACAGCAGGGTGAACGGTAGGCTGGACAGGCATCGTGTTGGTCCTTTCGCAGAGGGAACCGATGCACCTGGCCTCAGCGGGTAGCCGCCCGCTGGGGCCTCTTGTTGTCAGGTTGTACCAACAACAATGCCTGTCTATCAGTCCGATGGTGCACGGGTCAAGGGGTTGTTAGCGTGTAGGTACAACTCCCGTTAGGAAGTGCCATGACCCTCAATCCGGCCGACTCTCGGCCGCTCTATCAGCAACTCGCATCGATGCTCAGGCAGCAGATCCAGAGCGGCGAGCTTGCACCGGGTGACCGGTTCCCCACCGAAGGCGAGCTTTCCGACCACTACGGCATCAGCCGGAACACCGTGCGTCTCGCCCTGGACGTCCTCCGCAATGAAGGACTGATCGTGTCCCGACGCGGACGCGGCAGCTTCGTACGCTCCGAGCCGCCTATGCGCTACTACGCCTCACTCACTGGCTCCCGTCGCAAACGGTTGGAGGCCGACCGGCGACGAGACACCTTCAGCCAGCAGATCGAAGCCCAGGGCAAGACACCTCGACAGGTCAGCACCGTCGAGGTTGTGCCCGCGAGCGACGAGATCGCCTCACACTTGCAGCTCCGGCCCGGCGATCCCGTAGGTGTGCGGCGCAGGGTCATGTACGCCGACGATCAGCCGCTACAACTCGGCGACAGCTACTACCCGCTGAACATCGTGCGAGACAGCAAGATCATGAACCCGGCCGACATCATCGAAGGCACGGATCAAGTGCTCGAAGACTTGGGCCACATCCCGACGCGCTATGAGGACGAGATCACCTGGCGGATGCCGAGCGCGGACGAGGCCACGAAACTTCACCTCGGTCCGGCAACGCCAGTCGGCCGACTTCTGCGAACCAGCTTCGACCAGGAGGACCGACCGATCGAGGTGTATCAAGTGATCCTGCCCGGAGACCGTCACGTTCTGCTCTACGAGGTTGACGCCGAATGAAGCCAACACCGGTGACACTGACGGGTTGTCTGATCCGGCTCGAACCTCTCGGGCCGCAGCACGCCGCCGATCTACTGGCAGCCGCAGCGCACGACGAAATCTGGACGCACCTCGACGAGCCCACGCCTCGCACCAGCGAGGCGATCAACGCCTTCATCAGCGACGCGCTACGGGATCAGGAACGCGGGCAACGACTCCCATTCGCCGTGGTGGACCTTCGCAGCGGGAAGGCGATCGGAAGCACGAGCTACATCGACATCCGCCCGAACGATCGCACGCTAGAGATCGGCTGGACCTGGCTCACGCCCAACTCCTGGGGAACCGGTGCCAACACCGAAGCCAAGTTTCTCCTGATGCGGCACGCGTTCGAGGTGCTCGGCGTCGGACGAGTAGCGATCAAGACCGACCTACGGAATACAAGATCACAGCGCGCCATCGAACGGCTCGGAGCACACCGGGAAGGCGTGTGGCGCAACCACCGTCTACTCAGCACCGGCCGATACCGCGACAGCGTCTACTACAGCGTCATCGACTCCGAATGGCCCACCGTCCGCGACAAGCTCGCACCAGCAGTCCAGTAGCCCAAGACGACCAGGCCAGCGGCCGACTGCCGACCGCCGACCAGGCGGTGAGAACTTTCTGTACGTCTTCAAGGCGGCCCGCAACGGGCCGCACGCGCCGCCGCCTGGGCGCGCGTCCGTCGCTCCGCTGGCGCTCCGACTCCGGCCACGCAACACGCCCGGCGGCTGGCGCGGAAGCGGGAAGCCCAAGGGGCCGCCGCAGAACGACAGGGGCGTTGACCGGATGGAGGGTGGGCCGGCAGCCGGCCGGGCCGCGCGGCCACGAGCCCGCGCGACGTAGGGGAGCGGACGCCGGCCGCGTCGGCGAACTGGCGGCGGTCGCGGGGTTGCGGTTACTGCGCCTCCGGCGGGGGCGCTCGGGCTCCGAGATGGCTGCAACCCCGTCGGCGCGTTGCGGTCCGTGGGTGGTTGCGCGGGCCATCCCGCCAGCCGACGACCCGGGCGAGCCGAGCAGACCACCGCCCGACCCGCCAGCGTCCGAACGTGCGTCAAGGCCGTCTTGACATGGCGGGCCGGGCGGCGGCCCGCTCCCCGGTGGGCGGGTCGACGGCAGACGGGATGGCGAGCAAGCCGCAGCTTGCGATGCAGCAGTAGCCTCAACTCCCGTGAGCTTCGACCTCGTGGCGCAGATCGTTGTGGGTGTACTTGGTGTGCTTAGCGCGTCAGTGCCGCTACTAGGCAACCGACAAGATCGCAAGACGCTTCAAAGCGACCTCAGACAAGATCTTGACCTCTTGACCCGAATGCCAGACGGGGACTTGAAGCGACGGTTTGAACAGCATGCAACTCGCACTATGGATGAGCTTGAAGCGGCTCGCGATCGTCGCCGTGATCCGTTCGGTATCACCCTTGCGATATGCTTCATTGCTTTTTCTACGCTTGGCGGCATTTGGGCTATTAACGCGGGTGGCTGGTGGCTGTGGAGCCTGATTCTGGTTGCCTTCGCGTTCACTCTTGGGGCAGGTGGGTTGGCCCAGGACATGAGCAAGAAGAAGCGTGATGCGAAGGGGCGTCCGGTCGAGTGATCTGGACTAGGACCGTGAGTGACTAACTGAGCGACAACGAGGGTGGACAAGGCTGGACGTGCAGGGATGCCGGGGGATCATTGTGGCAGCTCGGCCCTCCGGCTGGCGCAGGTAGGCCGGCGGCGATCGTTCCTTCGGGACGAAGAGGTCGTCGGTTCGAATCCGGCCACCCCGACCAGAGGTAAGAGGGCACATCCGATGATCGGATGTGCCCTCTGCGTTTCCCGGCCCCGCCCACCGTCGCAGTAGGATCCCGCCATGCCACGGCCGGTCGTCTTCGACCTCTTCCACACTCTGGTCCACGGCGCCGACGACGAGCGGGACCGGGTGGTCGGCGAGATGGCTCCGATCGTCGGGGTGGATCCGGCGGCGCTCGTCGCCGCGTACCACGCGACCTGGCGGGACCGGCTGGTCCGGTGGGATGCGGAGGAGACCGTCCGCATCCTCGCCGGGCGGCTCGGCGGTACGCCGACCGACGAGCAGGTGGCTGAGGCCGCGGCACACCGGCGCGCGCTCGCCCGTCGCGTGCTCGGCCGCGTCTCGCCCGCCACGCTGGACGTGCTCGACGCACTGCGCGAGCGCGGGCACCGGCTGGCGCTGATCAGCAACGCCACCTCGGAGACGGCCGAGGCGTGGGCGGACGCCCCGCTGGCCCGGCGCTTCGACGTCGCGGTCTTCTCCTGTGCCGTCGGGCTGGCCAAGCCGGATCCGGCGATCTACCGCACCGCCGCGCAGCGGCTGGACGTCACGCCCGCCGACTGCGTGTACGTGGGTGACGGCGCGGACGGCGAGCTGGCGGGGGCGGCGGCGACCGGCATGATGGTGCTGCGCACCATCGAGCACCAGGACACCGACCCGGGCTGGATCGGAACCGTGATCGCGAACCTCCGTGACCTACCCGCTCGGCTCGTGGAGCCGGTCCTGACGGGATCGGACGAGATCGACACGACTACGCGAAGCCACCCCGCCACTCGGGGTTGACAGTGCCTCCTGGCAAAGTATCCGCATGCCGCCGATGATCCGATCCCGACTCACCGATTGGACCACCGTCGCGCCCCTGGTCGCCGTGCTCGTGCTCGTGATGACCTGGGGACGGGAGCTGCCCGGCCCGCTCATCTTCGTGGTGGCGGCCCTGCTCGCGGCGGCTGTGCTCGCCGCTGTGCACCACGCCGAGGTGGTCGCGCACAAGGTCGGTGAGCCGTACGGGTCACTCGTGCTCGCGGTGGCTGTCACCGTGATCGAAGTCGGTCTGATCGTCACGCTGATGATCAGCGGCGGCGACAAGACGCAGGCGCTGGCGCGGGACACCGTCTTCGCCGCCGTCATGATCACCTGCAACGGCATCCTCGGCCTGTCGCTGCTGCTCGGCGCGCTGCGGCGAAAGGTCGCGGTGTTCAATCCGGAGGGCACCGGCGGGGCGCTCGCCACAGTGGCGACGCTGGCCACGCTCAGCATGGGGGTGCCGACGTTCACCACCAGCCGGCCGGGGCCGGAGTTCTCCCCCGCGCAGCTCGCCTTCGCGGCGGTCGCCTCGCTGGCGCTCTACCTGCTGTTCGTGATGGTGCAGACCGGTCGGCACCGCGACTACTTCCTCCCGGTGACCCAGGAGGGCAGCATCCTCGCCGAGGACAAGACCGGAGACGGGCACGCCGAGCCGCCGTCCACGCGTACCGCGCTGGCCAGCCTGGCCCTGCTGGTGGTGGCGCTGGTAGCGGTGGTCGGTGACGCGAAGACGATCTCCCCGGCGATCGAGACGGCGGTCAGCGCGGCCAACCTGCCGCAGGCGTTCGTCGGCGTGGTCATCGCGCTGCTGGTGCTGCTGCCGGAGACGCTCGCCGCCGCCCGGGCGGCCCGGCGGGACCGGGTGCAGATCAGCCTCAATCTCGCGCTCGGCTCGGCCATGGCCAGCATCGGCCTGACCATCCCGGCCATCGCGATCGCCTCGATCTGGCTGGACGGGCCGCTGGTGCTGGGCCTGGGCGGCACCCAGATGACGCTGCTGGCGCTGACCGCCGTGACAGCGGTGCTCACCGTCGTGCCGGGCCGGGCGACTGTGCTCCAGGGCGGGGTGCACCTGGTCCTGCTCGCCGCGTTCGTCTTCCTGGCCGCCAGCCCGTAAGCCGGCAGCCGCCAGGCCGTGAACAGGCCAGGCCGTGATCAAGCCCGCCGAAGAGGAGGGTCGACAGAACCGTCAGTCGTGCGTCTCCGTGCGCGCCACCTCGGCGAACGCGGCGGTCAGGTAATCGGCGAACGGCCGTCCGGTGACCGCGAGCAGATCGGCCACGAGCAGCGGCGCGTGCCGGGCGACCGCCGCCGGGTCGGGCGGGCTGTCGTCGTCGCCGGGGTCGTAGACGCCGAGCGCGCCGGCCAGCAGCACCAGCAACACGTGCGGGTCGACGTCGGGCCACCACGGCGCCGCCGACCTGACGCACTGTTCCAGCACCTGCCGTACGTCGTCGCCGTCCAGCCCGTCCGGGTGCCCCTCCTCCAGCAGCAGCCGGACCACGCCGCCCAGCACCAGCCCGGCCCGGTCGGCGGCGGCCAGCCGCTCGACGGCCGGGGCGTACGCCTCGGTGTCGCGGGCCTGCGCGGCGCCCACCGCGTCGGTGGCCGTCTTGGCGATCTCGCGGGCCGGTGCGGGCAGGTGCCGCCAGGTCGTCGTCACCGGGTCAGCATGGCAGAGCACGTGTGCTCGCTCACCTTCCGGCCCGGCGACGGCGGGTGTAAGGAGTAAACGGGTCGCGGTCGTCGTACCCGCCGAACAGAATCCCTGCCATGCTGCGCCGCGCCCTGCCCGCCCGTCCCGAAGCCCGCCGGATCCTGCTCGGCACGCTCTTCTCCGCCGTCGGGCGCGGCCTCACCCTGCCGTTCCTGTTCATCTACCTCACCGACGTACGCGGCCTGACCGACACCCGGGCCGGTCTGGTGATCGGCTGGTTCGGCGCTGTCACGCTGGCGCTCTCGCCGCTGGCCGGCACGTTCATCGACCGGTTCGGTGCACGCCGGGTGGTGCTGCCCTGCCTGGTGATCGAGGCGATCGGCACCGGCTCGCTGGCGCTCGTCGACTCGACCGCGTCGGCGTTCGGCGTGATGACGCTTGTCGCCGTGGGCAGCTCGGCGATCTGGGCCGGGCAGAACACGATCCTGGCGTCGCTGACCGACGACGGCGAGCGGCAACGCGTCTTCGGGCTCAACTTCGCGCTGCTCAACCTCGGTATCGGCACGGGCGGTCTGATCTCCGGCGCGGTGGTCGACGTGGCCCGTCCGTTCACCTTCGAGGTGATCTACCTGCTGGACGCGGTGAGCTACCTGATCCCGGCGCTGATCCTGCTGAGCCTGCCGCGGGTCGGGCGCCGGCCGGCGGTGGCCGCGGATGCGAAGTCCGCCGGCCGGAGCACCGGCGGCTACCTGACGGTGCTGCGGGACCGGCCGTTCCGCCGCCTGGTCCTCTTCGGCCTGGTGCTCACCACCTGCGGGTACGCGCAGATCGAGGTGGGCTTCGCGGCGTACTCGGTCCGGGTGGTGGAGGTGACGCCCCGGGTGGTGGCGTGGGCGCTCGCCGCGAACACCGTCATGATCGTGCTCTCGCAGTTGCTGGTGATCCGGCGGCTGGAGGGACGCAGCCGCACCCGGGCACTCGCCACAGTCGGCGCGGTCTTCGCCGGCGCGTGGCTGGTGCTCGGCGCGGCGGGCGTGGTGGGCGGCGGCAACGCGGTGCTCGCGGCGCTCGGCGTGGTGGCCTGCTCGGCGATCTTCGGGTTCGGCGAGACGATGCTGTCGCCGGTCATGCCGGCGCTCACGAACGCGCTGGCCACGGACGAGTTGCGCGGCCGGTACAACGCCATGAGTTCGATGATCTTCGGGATCAGCGGCGTGGTCGGTCCGGTCACCGCCGGCCCGCTGATCGGTGCGGCCGACGGGCGGGTCTGGGTGGCGGTGGTGGTGGGCGGCTGCCTGGCCGCCTCGCTGCTCGCGCTGTCGCTGCGTCCGCTGCTCACCGCCGCGCAGGACGGCCGTCCGACGGCCGCCGCGACGCCGGAGCCCGAGCCCGCGCGGGCGACCTGACACGAAGCCGGCGGCCTGCGACGAAGCGCGCAGCCTGACACGCGAACGGGCCCCGGAGCGAACGCTCTGGGGCCCGTCGGCGGTGCGGTCGGCCGTCAGCCGGCCGCGACCTCGGTGGTCGTGCGGATCCGGTCCAGCGCCGGCGGGGAGACCGGCGACTTCTCGGTCAGGTACGCGGTGAAGGCGTCCAGGTCGATCTGGCCGGTCACCGCGTTGGTGCCGCCGGTCAGGACGCTGAAGCCGTCGCCGCCACCGGCGAGGAAGTTGTTCACGGTGACCCGGTAGGTGGCGGTGTCCGCCACCGGGGCGCCGTTGATGGTCAGGCTGCCCCGGACCACCCGGGTGCCCGCGCACGGCGTGCCGGCCGGCGCGGTGGTGCCGTTGACGTCCACGACGTAGTTGACGGTCGAGGACGCGTAGAGCACACGCGCCACTGTGAACTGCTGCTCCAGCATGCAGTAGAGCTGCGCGCCGGTCAGGTCGAGCGTCACCAGGTTGTTCGCGAACGGCTGCACGGTGAACGCCTCGGCGTAGGTGACCGGGCCGGCGTCGAGGTCGGCGCGTACGCCACCGGGGTTCATGAACGCGGCGACCGCGTTCTGCTCGGTGTCGGTGGCGGCGAGCTGGGCGTCGGCGATCAGGTTGCCCAGCGGCGACTCACCGGTCTGGTACGTCGGCTTGCCGTTGACGTCGACCCCGGTCTGGTACAGGTTCTCCTGGGTCTTGGTGATCGCGGCGGTGGTCTCGCCGACCACCCGGTCGGCCACCGGGCCGAGCGCGGCCTTGTACCTGTTGATCAGGTCGGTCGAGGGCTGGTCCGGCTTCACGTCCCGGGTGACCACCACGTTGTTCGCGGACGCGCTCACCACGTCGCGGGTACGTGGGTCGATCTTCAGGTCGATCTGGGTGACCAGGCGGCCGAACGAGCTGGCGCTGGTGACCAGCTTGCCGTTGATGTTGCAGTTGTACGCGGCGTGAGTGTGCCCGCTGACGATCACGTCGATCGACGGGTCCATCCGGTTGGCGATGTCGACGATCGGGCCGCTGAACCCGGTGCAGTCGTTGATGCCGCCGCCGTTCTGCACACCACCCTCGTGCAGCAGCACGACGATGCTCTTGACCCCGAGCAGGCGCAGGATCTTGGCGTACTTGTTGGCGGTGTCGGCCTCGTCGGTGAACCGCAGGCCGGCGACGCCCTGCTGGCTGACGATGTTCGGGGTGCCCTCCAGGGTCATCCCGATGAAACCGATCGGGACACCCTTGACGATCTTGATGCCGAACGGCTGCATCAGCGGCAGGCCGGTGGAGGTCTTGAACGCGTTCGCCGAGAGGTACGTGAACTTGGCGCCGCCGAACGGCGTGCCGTCGGCGCAGCCGTCGACCGGGTGGCAGCCACCGCGCTGCATGCGCAGCAGCTCGGCCGCGCCCTCGTCGAACTCGTGGTTGCCGACGCTCGCGAACTCCAGCCCGGCGAGGTTCATCTCCTCGATGGTGGGCTCGTCGTGGAACGCGGCGGACAGCAGCGGCGAGGCGCCGATCAGGTCACCGGCGGCGACGGTGACGGTGCCCTTGCCCTGCTGCTTCGCGGCGGCGCGCATCGACTTCAGGTGGCTGGCCAGGTATTCCGCACCACCGGCCGGCTGACCGTCGATGGTGCCGCTGGACCCGCTCGGCGGCTCCAGGTTGCCGTGGAAGTCGTTGAGCGCGAGCAACTGGACGTCGACCGGCTTCGGGCGGGCCTCGGCCTGGTCGGGGGTGACGGCGACCGCGGTGAACGCGGTCGCGGCGAGTGCGGCCAGGCCGACGGCGGCCCGGCGTCGCATCCCGGTGACGGACATGGAACTCCTCGTGAGATGCAGGTATGTGGCGTCCGGACGATGGTTCGCCCGGCGACCCTTATCCGTGCCGTGACAGGTGTCGATCGCGGAGAGCGGTACTCGGGGGAACGCCACCCCGCCGGGGTAGCTTCTCATCCACCAGCCGCCAGGTCGAACGGGGCGGCATCAGGAATCGTCGCTGTCTCGGACGGCGGGTACCGGTCTGCCGGACGAGTCGGACATGACGGTCAGATGAAATTCCGCGCGGCGCACGCTGTCGGCGCCGGCCGTCGTCGAAGGCGCCGGCTCCCAGGGACAGGGAGCCGGCGCCGACGCTCATGTCACGCGGAATTCCTTGCGCTGGCAACCGTCTTCGCCCGAATCACCTCCTGCCGGACACCCATCGCCGACCGAACGGTCGTTCATCTTCGACGGCCCGGCATATCGAGCAAACTGTCCGAACTCGACTGACGCCCCGGAGGGCCGGTCCGGCGGTCCGCTGTAGGCGGCGCCGACGAGCGCGCGCAACGCGGACCGGGTCCACCGCCCGGCGACCCCCGGCCGGCCCGCCAGGTAGCCGACGGTGCGCGCGGCGTCCCATCCGTGCGCCTCGCGCAGCCCGCGCGCCAGCAGGCCGAGGTAGACCGGTGCGGGCCGGGTCCAGGGCACCTCCACCGCCCGGTGCGGCGCGGTGAACGTGAGCATCGGCAGGCCCTCGTGGACACCGACGCGCAGCAGCGTCTCGTAGCGGCCCGGCCCGAGCCTCGCCCGGCCGGTCTCGACCGCCACGCGGATCCCGGCCAGGTCGGCGCCGAGCGGCCGGTACATCTCCTGCGCGGCGATGTCCGCGAACTGCTCGACGGTCACCAGGTAGCCGCGCGCTGCCGCCCGGCCGGGCAGCAGCGGGTCGTAGAACGCCATGCCGCCGGTCCAGGCCCGCGACTCCCCGGCGAAGTAGACGCCGCCGGGGATCAGCACCGGGACCGTCCGGCGCGGTGGCCGGCGGTCCCGGCAGCCGGGGTACGTGCGCAGCCCGCCGGGTGGACACCCGCCACGCAGATACCAGTCGAGCCGTGCGGCGTGCAGATTGGACCCGTACGCGACATACCAGAGCATCGGCGTCAGAACCAGCAGGTGCGCCCGGCGGCGTGGCTGACCTGGACGGTGTGCGTCACGCAGCCGCCGTCGGCGATCAGGTGGAGCAGGAAGGCGGTCGGCTCGGCGACGAAGCCGAGCACCTCCTCGTCGGTCATGGCCAGGCTCACCTGGATCCAGGTGCTCGGCGCGACGGTCAGCACCGTACCGGCGAACGCGCTGGTCACCTGGCGGTGCAGGTGCCCCGCGGTGACGCGTACGACATGGGGGTGCCGGCCGACCACGGCGGCGAGCCCTTCGGCGTCGGCGAGCCCGACGGCGTCCATGCCGGGTACGCCCACCGCGACCGGCGGATGGTGCAGGCACACGACGGCGGGCACGTCGGTACGCCCGGCGAGCACCCCGTCCAGCCAGGCGAGCTGCTCTTCGCCGAGCCGGCCGCCGGTGCCGCCCGGGGTGAGCGAGTCGAGCACCACGAGCGTCGCGTCCGGCAGGTCGACGTGGTAGTGCGCCGAGAAGCCACCGGCCAGGTAGGGGGTGCCGCCGAACGTGTCGAGCAGCGACTCGCGGTCGTCGTGGTTGCCCGTCGCCAGGTGCACCGGCAGCGGGAACGCGCCGACGATCTCGCGCAGCGCGAGGTATTCGTCGGGGCGCCCGTTGGCGGTCAGGTCACCGGTGATCACCACGCAGTCGGGCCGCGGGCGCAGGGCGAGCACCGCGCCGAGCGCCCGGTGCAGCCCGGACGCCGGATCGGCCGCGAGCGGGCCGGTGGTCACATGCGGGTCGCTGAGCTGGGCGATGAGCATCGGCGGCCTCCTCGGGTGCCCGGGCCCTCACGCTATCGCCGTACGCCCTCCTCGCGCAGGCCCGATTCCGCCCACAGGCTGCATCCACAGCCTGTGGATAGCACATGTGTACGAAGGTCGGCGGCGGTCGCGCTGAGTACCCTTGATCGCGACCCGACCCCCCTCCGAGCAGGAACGACGTGGATCACGAGCGAGTTCTCCGCGACGTCACGGTGCGCCTCCCCACGGCGTCAACCGTCCCGGAGGCGTGCCAGTGGACCGTCGCCGCGCTCGCCCGGCACACCCCGGCGACCGCCACCGTCCTGCTCCGCGTCCACGACCGGTTGCGCTGCGTCGCCGCCACCGGCGCCTGGCAGGTCTTCTCGCACGTACCGGCCACCGCCGACGGCACCCCGCCGGGTCGCCACCGGCCCGAACCGTCGGTGGTGCGGCGGGTATACGCCTCCGGCCTCACCGCCGCCGTGCCCGACGTCGGCGCCGACCCCGACTACCTCGAGGTCCGCCCGGACGTCACCGCCGAACTCTGCGTGCCGGTACGCGACCCGGACGGCCGTCCGATCGGGGTGCTCGACCTCCAGTGGAGCGAGCCGGTCGTGCTCACGGCGTGGCGGGAGGCCGCCGAGCTGGTGGCCGACCGCCTCGGCGGGCGGATCGCCGCGCTGGGCGGGCCACCGGCCGAGAGCCGCAGCGAGAAGCTGCTCCGGCACGCCGCCGCGTTCACCGCAGCGCCGACCGACTGGGACCTGATGACCGCCGCGCTCGCCGCGGCCCGGGACGTGTCGGCGCTCTCCGCCGCGGTGCTGGTGCTCACCGGGCGGCAGGGCCCGCGCCTCGGTGCGCCCACCGGCACACCCGGCGAGTTGGAGGCAAGGATCCGGGCCGAGCTGGACGAGGCCGGACCGGCCGCGCTCGATCGCATGATCGACCGGGCCCACCGGTACGGCTCGGCGTACACGCTGGGCGAGGCGGGCCACCCGCCCACCGAGGAGTACCTGCCGCTGACCCGGGCCGGAGCGCGCACGCTGGTGGCGGTGCCGGTCGGCACACCGGCCGCCGGTGGCGTGCTGCTGGTCGCCGACGAGCAGCGCCTGCGTCCCGACCCGACCACTGTCAACCTGATCGAGCTGCTCGCCGGACAGGCGTGGACCTGCCTGGACCGGTTGCGTACGCTCGCCCGGCTCCGCGAGCAGGCCAGCTCCGACCCGCTCACCGGGCTGCGGCACACCGGCCCGTTCGGGAAGCGGATCGCCACCGCCACGCCGGGGCGTACCGCGCTGCTGGCGATCGACGTGGACGGGTTCAAGGACGTCAACGACACGTACGGCCACCAGGCCGGCGACCGGCTGCTGGTGGGGCTGGCCCGGGCGCTGGAGGGCGCGCTGCGCCAGGGCGACGAGTTGTACCGGACCGGCGGCGACGAGTTCGTGGCGGTGATCGAGGTGAGCCGCCCGGAGGAGGCCGTCCGGATCGCCGAACGGCTCACCGAGGCGGCCCGCCGTACCGGCCGGACGATCAGCGTCGGCGTGGCCCTGCCCCGACCCGGCGAGTCCCCGGAACGCACCCTGCACCGAGCCGACCAGGCCCTCTACGCGGTCAAACGCCACGGCCGAGACGGCGTCCACCTCTCCGCCGCCTGACAACGCATAGACACCGGGCGCGGCGAGCGGACACCGCTCAGGGGCGGGTCAGGTCCTTGGCGAGGAGTTCGGCTATCTGGGCCGTGTTGAGGGCGGCGCCCTTGCGGAGGTTGTCGCCCGTGACGAAGAGGTCCAGGGCGCGGGGGTCGTCGACCGCGCGGCGGATCCGGCCCACCCACGACGGGTCGGTGCCGACCGCGTCGATCGGCATCGGGAACTCCCCGGCCGCCGGGTCGTCGACCAGGATCACGCCGGGCGCGTTGCGCAGCACCTCACGGGCGCCCTCGGCGGCCACCTCGGTGGCGAAGACCGCGTGCACGGCGACCGAGTGACCGGTCACCACCGGCACCCGTACGCAGGTGGCGGAGACCTTGAGGTCGGGCAGTCCGAGGATCTTGCGCGACTCGTTGCGCAGCTTCATCTCCTCGGAGGACCAGCCGCCGTCGGCCAGCGACCCCGCCCACGGCACGACGTTGAGCGCCAGCGGCGCCGGGAACGGACCCAGCTCGTCGCCCACCGCCTGGCGCACGTCACCGGCGCGGGAACCGAGCACCCGATCCCCGGCGATCTTGCCGAGCTGGAGGTGCAGCGCGTCCACGCCGGCCTGACCCGCCCCGGAGACCGCCTGGTACGACGCGAGCACCAGCTCGCGCAGGCCGTACTCGCGGTGCAGTGGCGCGACCGCCACGATCATCGCCAGCGTGGTGCAGTTGGCGTTGGCGATGATGCCCTTGGGCCGGTTGCGTACCTGCTCAGGGTTGATCTCGGGCACCACGAGCGGCACGTCGCGGTCCATCCGGAACGCGCCGGAGTTGTCCACCACGACAGCGCCGCGCGCGACGGCGACCGGGGCCCACTGCGCGGAGACCTCGTCCGGTACGTCGAACATCGCCACGTCGACGCCGTCGAGCGCGTCGGCGGTGAGCGCCTGGACGGTCAGCTCCTCGCCCCGGCACTGCACGCGCCGGCCGGCCGACCGCTCCGAGGCGAGCAGCCGGATCTCGCCCCACACGTTGCGCCGGGAGGAGAGGATCTGGCACATCACCGTACCGACGGCACCTGTCGCCCCGACCACGGCGAGGGTGGGCAGCGACGCCACGGCGCGTTACCGCCCGGTGCCGGCGTAGACGACGGCTTCGGTGTCACCACCCAGCTCGAAGGCGTCGTGGATGGCGCGGACCGCCTTGTCCAGGTCGGTGTCCCGGCAGACCACGGAGACCCGGATCTCCGAGGTGGAGATCATCTCGATGTTCACGCCGGCCGCGCCGAGGGCGGCGAAGAAGCCGGCCGCCACACCCGGGTGCGAGCGCATGCCCGCGCCGATCAGCGAGACCTTGCCGACGTGGTCGTCGTAGAGCAGGCCCTTGAACTTGACCGTCTCCTGGATCTTGCTGAGCGCGGTCATCGCGGTCGGGCCGTCGGCCTTGGGCAGCGTGAACGAGATGTCCGTGCGGCCGGTGCCCTCGGTGGACACGTTCTGCACGATCATGTCGATGTTGATCTCCGCGCCAGCCACGGTGTCGAAGATCGACGCCGCGGCGCCCGGCTCGTCGGGCACGCCGACGATCGTGATCTTCGCCTCGCTGCGGTCGTGGGCGACCCCGGTGATCAGTGCCTGTTCCACGGGAAGGTCCTCCATCGATCCGGTGACCATCGTGCCGGTGTTTGTCGAGTATGACGAACGGACGTGGATCGGCAAGCCCGCGCGCCGCGCGTACTCGACGCTGCGCAGATGCAGCACCTTCGCGCCGCAGGCCGCCAGTTCCAGCATCTCCTCGTAGGTGATCTGCTTGATGTGCCGGGCGTTCGGCACGATCCGCGGGTCGGCCGAGAAGATGCCGTCCACGTCGGTGTAGATCTCGCAGACGTCCGCCTCCAGCGCGGCGGCGAGCGCGACGGCTGTGGTGTCCGAGCCGCCCCGGCCGAGCGTGGTCACGTCCTTGGTGTCCTGCGAGACGCCCTGGAAGCCGGCCACGATGACCACCGCGCCCTCGTCCAGCGCGCCCTTGAGGCGCCCCGGGGTCACGTCGATGATCCGGGCCCGGCCGTGCACCGAGGTCGTGATCACGCCCGCCTGCGAACCGGTGAACGAACGGGCCTCGTACCCCAGGTTGTGGATGGCCATGGCGAGCAGCGCCATGGAGATCCGCTCCCCGGCGGTGAGCAGCATGTCCAGCTCGCGGCCCGGCGGCAGCGGGCTGACCTGGTTGGCCAGGTCGAGCAGCTCGTCGGTGGTGTCGCCCATGGCGGACACCACCACCACCACGTCGTCGCCGGCCTTGCGCGCGGCCACGATGCGCTCGGCCACCCGCTTGATCCGCTCGGCGTTGGCGACGGAGGACCCGCCGTACTTCTGCACCACGAGTGCCACGACGTGCACTCCCTCCCAGCGACGACCCTGAGCGTGCCGACGCCGCCGGGTTTCTCGGTCCGGCGGCGCGTGTCAGACCGCCTCAGCCTATCGGGCGGGCCGCGACGCCGGGCCGGGTGATCCCACCATCCGGCCCGGGCGTGGGGCGGCTCACGAGCCGGGGACTACGCGACACGCCAAGCGGTACAGCCGTACGGTGGGCTGACCGCGACCGCCCTCACGACGCAGAATGACCCGGTGCACGCTCATCGACGTGCGGCCCGCCGGCTGACCGGCGTGCTCGCGCTCACCCTGCCGGCATTGCTGGCCGCCTGCGGCGGCGCCCACCCCGAGGCGGCGCCCACCGGCACCGCCGACCCGGTCCCGGTGCAGGTCGACGCCGCCCGCGAGGAACTGGCCGGGCTGGCCGCCGCCGCGCAGGACCGGCACCTCACCGCCACGTACGCCTTCACGCCCGCCGAGGGCACGCCCCGCACGGTATCGGTCACCAGCGCGAACGACGGGAGCTGGCGGGTCGACGTGCCCGGCTGGGGGCACGCCGGCACCGTGGACGTCTCGCTGGCCGCCACCTCCGACGGGCTGTTCCAGTGCGCGCTGCCCTCGGCCGGCTGGGCCCGGGCGGCGACCTGCGTCCGCCTCGGCGACGCCGACGACGCGGTGCCGCGCCGGCTCGACCCCCGCGTGCAGCACCCGTTCACCGACTGGCTGGAGGTGCTCACCGACAGGCGTGCGCCGCTCGCGGTCTCCCCCGCCGAGTCGCTGCCCGGCACCGACGGCCCGTGCTACACGGTCGACAGCACCTCGGCGTCGCTGAACGCGCCGCTGGACGTGGGCACCTACTGCTTCCGGGCGGACGGCACCCCGGCGGCGGTACGGGCCGGGTTCGGCACCCTGACGCTGACCGGCGAGCCGGGCGCCGCGCCGGGCACCGTCGAGCTGGCCGGCGCGGTGACCGAGGGCGAGCCGGTGGGCCGGGACGCCCCGAGCCCGGGCACGCCGTGACCCGTCCCGCTCAGCCGCCCCGGGCCGCGCGGAGCAACGCGGCACCGACCTCGGTGTTGCGGTAGAGCACGTGCCGCCCGGCCCGGTGCCGGGTGACGAGACCGGCGGCGTGCAGCGCGGAGAGGTGCTGGGAGACGTTCCCGGCGGACAGCCCGGTGAGCCGGGCGAGGTCCGTGGTGGTCGTCGCCGCGTCGAGCAGGCGCAGCAACGCGGCACGGCCGCCGCCGACCACCCGGGCCAGCGCGTCGCCGGCCGGTACGGGTCCGCGTTCCCACAGCGTCCCGACCGCCCGCACCGGGTACGCCCCGGCGGGGAGCGAATCCTCCAGCAGGTTCCACAGCACCCGCCGGTCGGTGAACACGCTCGGGTTCAGCGCCAGGCCCCGCCCGCGCAGGTCGAAGTCCCGCTCGAACGGGTCGTCGCTGACCACGCGGTCACCGAGCCACCGCAGGCTGGGATGGATCCGCTCGAACAGCTGCCCGGCGCCGCCCTCGGCCAGCTGGGCCGCCCGGTACGCGACGTCGGCGTCGAGCAGTGCCCGCATCCGCGGCCAGTCGGCGGCGATCGCCTCCTCGTGCCAGACCCGTACCGCCTCGACGAGCTGCGGCAGCAGCCCGGCCGGATCGGCGAGCAACGCCCGCCCGAACGGGTTCAGCGGCCGCCTCGGGGTGGTGGCCAGCAGGTCCCGGACCACCACGTCGGGCGGCGTCGACGCGATCTGGTCGAGCTGGCCGTCCATCTCCGCCCCGGGCCGGGCCGCCGGGGTGAGGAAGTCGGGCAGCCAGCGCCGCGGCCGGGTCAACTCGACGAGCGGACGGACCCGCTCGGCCACCTCCGGGCGGCGCAACGTCGTCCGGGCGCTGTCGATCCACCGCAGGTGCACCGGGTAGCGGGCCGGGTCGGCGAGCGCCCACATGCTCATGACCGTCTCGTTGGCCGGCGACACGCCGAACCGCACGCCGGCTACATCGGCCGGAGTGAACCGCAACTCGGACATGCGCACCCCCGGATTCGGTCCAGCCTAAAAGGCTCGACCGATGCGTGGGGGGCGCGATCTGCTCACCGGCCATGGGGGCACGAGAGAGCATCCGCACCGCCGTCCGCGACGTCGTACCGCCGGCCGGGCTGACCCGCGCCCTGGCCGTACAGGCCATGGTCTACGCCGTCGGCAACGGCCTGTTCAAGGCCGGCAGCGCGGTGTTCTTCACCCGGGCGCTGGGACTCGGCCCGGCCCAGGTGGGACTCGGCCTGTCGCTCGCCGCCGGGGTGTCCCTGCTCGGCAGCGTCCCGCTCGGCGGGCTCACCGACCGGTACGGCCCGCAGCGGGTGTGGATCGTCTGCCTGCTGCTCGACGCGGCTCTCTTCGCGGCGTACCCGCTCGTCGGCGGCTTTGCCGGGTTCCTCGCCGTGGTGATCGCGCTGGGCGTGGCCGGCACCGCTCTCGGCAGCGCCCGCCAGGTCTACTCGATCAATGTGCTGCGGCCGGAGGAACGGGTCACCGCGCTGGCCTACCAGCGCTCCTCGATGAACGTCGGCTTCGGCCTCGGCGCGCTGATCAGCGGCCTGGTGCTGGCCGTCGACACGATCTGGGCGTACCGCGGGATGGTCTGGTTCATCGCCGTGGTCTTCCTGGTGACAGCCGTCTTCGTGCACCGGCTGCCGCGACTGCCGGAGGTGACCCGCCCGGCGGAGCCGACGAGCCGGCTCGCGGTGCTGCGGGACCGGCCGTTCATGACCGTCGCGCTGCTGTCCGGGCTGCTCACCGCGCACCAGACGCTCTACCTGACGGTGCTGCCGCTGTGGATCCTCACCCGTACCGACGCGCCGAAGACGATCATCGCGGCGCTGGTCCTGCTCAACACCGTGCTGATCGTGCTGCTCCAGGTGCGGGCCAGCCGGGGCGCGGACACCGCGCCGGGCGCGGCCCGGGCGTCCCGCCGGGGCGCGCTGCTGATCGCCCTGTT
The DNA here is from genome assembly GCF_040652815.1 of Micromonospora sp. NPDC048169. Taxonomy (NCBI): domain Bacteria; kingdom Bacillati; phylum Actinomycetota; class Actinomycetes; order Micromonosporales; family Micromonosporaceae; genus Micromonospora; species Micromonospora sp. NPDC048169. The sequence goes on along the minus strand of NZ_JBEZMS010000012.1, from coordinate 2,541 downwards.
CTGCGTGGTCCTGCCGGTCTCCGGCGTCACCCGGGGCTGGCTCACCGTGGCGGCGCTGGTGGCCGCCGCGATGCTGCTCATCCTGGCGGAGCTGACCGAGGCGGCGGGCGCCTGGGGACTCACCGCCACGCTGCCGCCCGCCGACCGGCGCGGCGCGTACGTCGGCGCTTTCGGGCTCGGCTCGCAGGTGCAGTTCCTGGTCGCTCCGGCCGGGCTGACCGCGCTCGGCGTGAGCACCGGCGGCTGGGGCTGGTATCCGGCGGCGACGCTGTTCGTCCTGGTCGGGCTGGTGATCGTGCCGGCGGTGACCCGGGCGGAGCGGACCCCCCGGCTACCGGGCGTGCCGAGGTCCACCGGCTCCGTGACTCTGATCCCATAGTCCGGACCAGCCTTCCCACGACCCGTCCCACCACGTAGGGTGACCTTGTCATGTGGCGCGCGTACCTTCTCCTTGGCTGCCGCGACGAGGCCTGACCGGCCGGCACCTCGTCGCGGAGTCGCTACGCGCCGTCCAGCACATCCGATCTTCTCCTCGGCACCGCCGCGCACCGTCGCCCGGCATCCCGCCGACACCTTTCCGATCTGCTGACGCCACATGTTCCAGGGAGCACTCCGAGATGGCTCAACCTGTCACCGCCACCGATCCGTTCGCCCGCCAGCGCCCCAGCCGGATGCCGGTCCACCGCTACGTCCCGTACGACAGGGAGTTCGGCGTCGACCTGCCGGACCGCTCCTGGCCCACCCGCCGCGTCGAGGCCGCGCCCCGCTGGTGCGCGGTCGACCTCCGCGACGGCAACCAGGCCCTGATCGACCCGATGTCGCCCGAGCGTAAGCGGCGGATGTTCCAGCTCCTGGTGCAGATGGGCTACAAGGAGATCGAGGTCGGCTTCCCGTCGGCGAGCCAGACCGACTACGACTTCGTACGGCAGCTGATCGAGCAGGATCTGATCCCCGAGGACGTCACCATCCAGGTGCTGACGCAGTGCCGGGAGCACCTGATCGAGCGCACCTTCGAGTCCCTGCGCGGCGCCCGCCGGGCCATCGTGCACTTCTACAACTCCACCTCGACGCTGCAGCGCCGGGTGGTCTTCGGGCTGGACCGCGACGGCATCACCGACATCGCCACCCAGGGCGCGCGGCTGTGCCAGAAGTACGCGGAGATCCACACCCCGGACACCGACATCCACTACGAGTACTCGCCGGAGTCGTACACGGGCACCGAGCTGGAGTACGCGCTGGAGGTCTGCTCGGCGGTCATCGACGTGATCGACCCGACCCCGGACCGCAAGCTGATCATCAACCTGCCGGCCACCGTCGAGATGGCGATGCCGAACGTCTACGCCGACTCGATCGAGTGGATGCACCGGCGCCTGCCCCGGCGGGACAGCCTGGTGCTGAGCCTGCACCCGCACAACGACCGGGGCACCGGCGTGGCCGCCGCCGAGCTGGGCCTGCTGGCCGGCGCCGACCGGATCGAGGGCTGCCTGTTCGGCAACGGTGAGCGCACCGGCAACGTCGACCTGGTGACGCTGGGCCTGAACCTGTTCTCCCAGGGCATCGACCCGATGATCGACTTCTCGAACATCGACGAGATCAAGCGCGCCGTCGAGTACTGCAACCAGCTGCCGGTGCACGAGCGCCACCCGTACGCGGGCGACCTGGTCTACACCGCGTTCTCCGGCTCCCACCAGGACGCGATCAACAAGGGCTTCGCCGCGCTGAACGCCGACGCGGCGGCGGCCGGGGTGCCGGTGGACGACTTCACCTGGGCCGTGCCCTACCTGCCGATCGACCCGAAGGACCTGGGCCGCACGTACGAGGCGGTCATCCGGGTCAACTCGCAGTCCGGCAAGGGCGGCGTCGCGTACATCATGAAGACCGAGCACCAGCTCGACCTGCCTCGCCGCCTCCAGATCGAGTTCTCCGGCGTGGTGCAGCACGTCACCGACCACGACGGCGGCGAGGTCGAGCCGGGCGCGATGTGGGACATCTTCGCCCGCAACTACCTGGTCGACCACCAGGTCGACCCGGCCGTGAAGCTGGCCGACTACACGATCGGCACCGTCGACGGCAAGGTCGAGATCGACGCCCGCGTCGGCTTCGGCGGCGAGACCCGCGCGCTCACCGCCGTCGGCAACGGCCCGATCGACGCGTACGTCAACGCGTTGCAGTCCCTGGGCGTGGCGGTACGGGTGCTCGACTACCACGAGCACGCGCTGTCCTCCGGTGGGGACGCGCAGGCCGCCGCGTACGTGGAGTGCGAGGTGGACGGCCGCACGGTATGGGGCGTCGGAGTGGACGCCAACATCGTCACCGCCTCGATCAAGGCGGTCACGAGCGCGGTGAACCGCACCCGCGCCTGAGGTGCTTGAGGTGTAAGGAAGGGCCCCTTCTTAACGCATTCTGCATAGGAGGGGGCCCTTCTTAACGCCCGCGCCCGAATGGCCTGTCAATCCCCTGGAATCGTGGAGGGCTCCGTTATGCGGCCTGGGCCTCCAGGGCGCGGGTCTCTGGTCGTTCGTAGTCGGCGGGTGAGCGCCA